>CAZKQY010000422.1:0-4656 GCA_964555005.1 uncultured Syntrophotalea sp.
CCGTGACAATGCCCATTTGGAAAACCATCGGAGGCATTGCTGTTTTACTTATTTTTCAGAAAAAGGCTGTCAAGAACTTTTTTGCTGAATAGTTACGTTCCGCTTACTTCTATCCCTATGCACTCATGCAACTGCCGACGGGACTCCTGTCCGACAGCTGGGGACCCCGCAAGACCATCACCCTGTTCCTGGGTGCAGCATTTATCGGTTCCGTCCTGTTAGGTCTGACCCCATCACCAACCTGGGCTATTGTCGGCCGGATTCTGGTTGGTCTGGGGGTCTCAACCCTATTTGTCTGCACCCTTAAAATCCTGGCCGAATGGTATAGCCTCCGGGAATTCGTCACCATGACCGGTATTCTCATGGCCATGGGCGGAATCGGCTCGCTGGCCGCAGCCACACCCATGGCCATCGTGAGTTCCTGGCTTGGCTGGCGTCTTTCTTTTGTCTTGATCGGCCTGCTAACTACAGTGCTTGCGGCGTTGATCTGGAAAATTGTGCGGGACCGACCGGCCGACCTGGGATTACCTTCTCCCGCGGAACATTCAACAATGGATGAACCGCCCGGCCGCTTGTCCACTGGCGTCAAACAGGTCTTGAGCCAGCCCGCATTCTGGCCCTTGGCTCTGTGGTTTTTCTGTACCTACGGGATATTCACTTCCTTTGCCGGTCTTTGGGGAGGGCCTTATCTAATGCAGGTTTACGGCGCAACCAAAAATCAGACAGGGGGCATTCTCTCGTTGGTGGCGGTCGGCATGATCATCGGCAGCCCGCTGGTCGGATCACTCTCCAACCGCGTATTCAAAGGGCGAAAACCGACCCTCGTCTTTGCCAGCCTGATCATGGTCGGCATCACCACTGCGCTAGCCTTCGCACCCGAGAACCTGTCCTTGCCACTGATCGGTGCGCTCTGTTTTGGTCTCGGCATCTTTGCCAGCGCCATTGTTGTGATAGGATTTACCAGTGCCCGGGAACTCTTCCCCGCACGAATAGCGGGCACCAGCCTGGGACTGATCAACTTGTTCCCCTTTGCCGGGGGCGCCTTCCTGCAACCCCTGCTGGGATCGATTCTCGAAAGCCAGGGGAAAAACGGTTCGGCCTTTACTGTGGCCGGTTACCAAGCCGCTTTTTTTGTGTTGTTTCTAAGTGCGCTGATAGCGCTTATCGCAAGCTTTTTTGTCAAGGAAACCTACTCAGCAGAGGTTCTCGCGCAACGTTAGGGAGCGTCTTTAAACGCATCGTCATAAAAAATATCACCCCACACTAAACAAACGGAATCGATCGTATCCCCTTATTTATGCCCCCTTTGGCGATACGCCAATCTGCCCTCAGATCAGGCGTCGCCGATGTTCTGTTAACTTTTGGTCTGGAGAAACCCATGGTCCCTCCCTCTGAAGAACCCGGCCGCCAGTCACAACCTGACCCGCAAGCAACACACCACCAGCGTGAACCGTTACACCGGGAAGTCCGCTTTTTGCGAGAGCTCCTCAACGCGATCCCCGATCCCGTTTTCTTCAAAGATCGGTCTTTCAGATTCCGCTACTACAATCAGGCATTTGCGGACCTTTTCGAGAAATCTCGCGCAGATATCCTTGGCAAAACCACCTTTGAACTTTTCCCCCACCCCATTAGTCACCAGAATAAAAAAATCGACGAAAAACTATTCGAACAGCCTTCGACAAAACAATGCTATGAGACCACAGTCGTCCGACCGGATGGTACCGAACGTCAAGTCGTGATCCACAAAGCCGTGCTTGGGGAAAGTGAGCAAACGCAAGGCATTATCGGAATCATCGCCGACATCACCGAGCGCAAACAGGCAGAAAAAGCCCTGCGCAAATCACAGAAGCTGCTCAACCGCGTATTCGATGCCATCCCCGACCTGCTGTCCGTGGTCGACCGGGACTTACGTATCCAGATCAGCAACTGGCACGGCGGATTTGATTACGTTCCTGAACATGAACGCGCCGGCCACCCCCACTGCTATAAAGCCTATTATCCAGAACAGAACGGCCAGTGTGACCCTTGTCACCTCAAAGAAGTTTTCCGCACCGGCAAACCCATCATCCGGGAAAAGGTCAATCCTAAAATCGGTACCTTGGAAATACACGCTTTTCCGGTGTTCGATGAAAACAACCAGATCGTGCTGGCCGCCGAATATATCCGAAACATTTCTGACCGCAAAGCTGCAGAAGCAGCGCTATGGAAAAGCGAACAACAGATGCGACGCATCACCGACAACATGTTGGATATCGTCAGTGAGGCCGACCAGGAAGGGCTGTTCCGCTATCTCAGCCCTTCCCATTACACGATGTTGGGCTTCATTCCAAAAGAGCTGATCGGCACATCTCTGTACGACCTGATGCACCCCGAAGATCTGCCGCGCATGCGCGAAATATTTCAGGTAACTCTGCCACAGGCCGATACGGTCCGGGCCGAATTTCGCTATCGCCATGCCGAGGGTCATTACCTGTGGTTGGAAACGATTGGCAAGTGCACTTCTGACGAGCAGACCCACACCACCGGCATGATATTCGCCAGCCGCGATATCAGCGAGCGCCGCAAAACTGAAGAGGCCCTGCGCGAGGCTAACCAGACCCTGCAAACGACTATTCAGGCGTCCCCTCTGGCCATTATCGTACTCGACAACAAGGGGCACATCAAACTCTGGAACCCGGCCGCAGAGGTCCTGTTCGGCTGGTCTCAGGCAGAAGTCCAGGGTCGGTTCTATCCGCTGGTCCCCTCCCATCTGCAAGAGGAATTTCAACAAAACCTGGAACGGGTCAACCTGGGCGAAACACTTACGATGGTTGAAACGCAACGCCAGAATAAAAACGGCCAGCTTTTGGATGTCAGCTTCTCCATCGCTCCATTATACAATCCGAACAAGAGGGTTGACGGTTTTTTCTGCATCTTGGCCGACATCACCGAAAAAAAACGAGCCGAAGCCGCCTTGAAGGCATCGGAAGCAAACTACAGTGCAATTTTCAACGCTGTTAATGACGCCATCTTCGTGCTGGACATCCACTCGGGAGCCATCTTGGACGTCAACCAAAAACTCTGTACGATGTACGGTTTTTCCCGTTCTGAGTTACTTCGTCTGGCCATCGAAAATGTCAGTTCCGGCAACCCCCCTTACACCCAGGCCAATGCCCGAAACCTAATTTTCAGCGTAATAGACGGTTCCACGCCCCTGTTTGAATGGCAGGCGCGCAAAAAAAGCGGCGAACTGTTCTGGGTCGAGGTCAGCATCAAGGGAGCTACGATCGGCGGGCACTACAGAGCGTTAGCCGTGGTGCGAGACATTACCGAGCGCAAATGCGCTAATGCCGCTCTCAAAGAAAGCGAGGATCGCTTCCGCCAGATTTTTGAACACAACGAGGATCCGGCTTTTCTGCTATATCCGCGCAGCCTGGTAATTTTTCACTGCAATTCTGCGGCCGTGCGCCTGTATGGCTACAGCAAGGAAACTCTCTGCGGCAACACCCTCGGACTTCTCATGACACAGACGGACTTCAAAACCTTCGCCGAGCAACTGAACGGTGGTCACGAGACCGAAGACAGCGACACCGACTGGGTCCATATTTCGCCAGTCAGCACCCGCAATAGCAAAGATATCGGGATTTCCTCTTCCTTTCGGGGGAAAATTATTCTCTCCCAGGGAAAACCCTATGTCTATTGCACCCTGCGTAACATCACTGAAAAACTTCGCATCCGCAGAGAGCGCCGTGAATTACAGGCCCAACTGCTGCAAACCAATAAAATGGCCGCTATCGGCACCCTGGCTTCCGGCATCGCCCATGAGATCAATAATCCCAACAACTATATTCTGGCCAATGCCCAGTTTCTGCAGGACATGTGGCACGATCTGCACACCATTTTGCAAAAATCCGCAGCGAACTATGGTGACTTCACCCTCGGCGGCCTTCCTTACCAAGAAGCGCTTGAGGACCTCCCCAAACTGATCGAGGGTTTGGCGGAAGGATCCCTACGCATCAAGAATATTGTTTCCAACCTCAAAGACTTCGCTCGCCAGGAAGAAGCGCCAGCTCATCAACCGTTGCAGATTAACGAAGTTATCCAGGCCGCATTGATCATAGTAGCTAACGAAATAAAGAAGCATACTGACCATTTTTTCTCCAACCTGACACCGAATCTACCCCCGATTCTGGGCCAGTTCCAAAAAATCGAACAGGTCATCATTAACTTGCTGATTAACGCCCTGCAAGCCTTACCGGACCGTAAGTCGGGGGTTTATCTATCGACTACCATTCAGAAAAACCCGTACGGCGTGATGATCAAGGTCCGTGACCAAGGAGGCGGTATTTCGGAGGAGAATCGGGGGCGCATTTTCGATCCTTTTTTCACCACCCGACAGAAATCCGGCGGCACTGGCTTGGGTCTGTCCATCTGCTATGCCCTTATCAAAGACCATCGGGGAACCATCAAGTGCAACTCGCAAGTCGGGGCCGGTACCACCGTCAGCGTTTTTCTCCCGGCTCTCCAGGAAGTTGTGAAACTGCAGCTTGACGCTCCGTACACCCGGAATCTGCCATAAACCCTAATCCACCAGCTAAAAAATAAAAAACCTCGTTGATCCCAGCAAGGCCGGGGAGATAGAATGTTTGTGCGAGCAAACAAATATCACCAACGAGG
>CAZKQY010000423.1:0-6719 GCA_964555005.1 uncultured Syntrophotalea sp.
AAGCGCTGCTGATCAAGATTAACTAAAGGATCATCGAGCAACAGCGGCAGGGGCATGCCGTTAGCCAGTTGCCGGGTCAAGGCCAAACGCACGGCAAAATAGACCGCATCATTGGTGCCGCGGCTAAACGATTGAACCGGCCGCCAGTCCCTGCCCCGCCCCGGCAAAGAAAGAGAAAAATCATCACCCAGACGTACCTTCTGGTAGCGCCCTGCGGTAAGCAAGCCAAGATAACGGCCGATCTCGGCCGCAAAGCGCTCCAGATAGGTGCGGCGAAACTCATCTACCGCCTCGGACAACAGTTGATAGGCCACTGCCAGCGCATCCCGTTGTTGCAGCAACGCCGCTTCCCGCTCCTTGAGCTGTTCGCCTTCCTCTTCAATCTGCTGCAGATTGCTCAACTCTCCCTGCAGTGCCGCCTCGCGACGGGTCAAATCGAGTAATTTCTGCTCATTCTGGCGGATGGTCTCACGCAGCTGCTGCAACTGTTCCTCGGCCTGCGGCAGTTCCTCGACACTTAACAGCTCCTTTTGACGTAAGGGCTTAGCCTGCTCCATGCGCTCGCCAAGGACAGCCAGTTCGCGGGTCAAAAGTTCCTTTTCTTCACTCAGATTCTCTGAATTGTCCAACACTTGCAGAGCACTCTCCACCTCCCTGACCTGGCCCAGCAATTGCTGATGGCTCTCCAGGTTTTTTTGCATGCGCACCAGTTCTATCGGCGAAGAAGACAGACCGCGAACCTCTAAACGATTACTAAGATCGATACGCCGGTCCCTTGCTTCGTCCCGGCGTCTTTCGACAATCTGCAGCTGTTCCTGCAAGTCTTTACGCCGTCCCCCTAAATTAAAACAACGCCACAGATGCAGACCCCAAAAAACGACTGTTAGCAGCCCCGCCAAAACCCAGAGGGGCAGTTTAAAAGCTCCGCCAAACAAGGCGGCCAACAAGGAAATCAATAGGGCTGCCACGGTGATCAGGGCCGGTCTTTTAAAAGCAGGATTGGCATGTTTGACCAACTCCTGCTGCAAGGCACTGGCCTCAGCCTGCAGAGTCACCATCTCCTTGCGAATACTTTCACCTTCGCTAAGCAAAGGACCCAGTTCTTCCGGCAGTTCTCGCGGCAATCCGGTTTTGGCCAGTTCTTTTTCCAGCGCGACGCGGCGCTTTTCCAGATCCTCAACCTTGCCGGATTCCCGATGAATTCGACCGTAATCCTTGCGCAGGCTGCCTTCCTTTTCTTCCAGCTGCCATTGTTTACGCACCCAATCCAGATAACGCTCACCGGAAAGCTGATCCTCCCGGTCCTTTTCCATCAACTCGCTCAGCTCAGCAATCTGCTCCCGCAGAGAAGCAAACTCCTTAAGGCCCTGCTCAGCAGCGAACCAGCGTTGCTGCAACACTTCGATCCGTTCGCTCAGTTCATCAAGCTGGCGGGGCCGGGTCTTATCCTTGCCCCAGGGATTCTTGCGAGTAATATTGAAATAATCATCACTTAAAGAAGTCAGAACCCGATCGTAATCGACTTCGACAAACCCGGACAGCAAAGCCTTGAGCCGAGTGGTCAGTCCGTTGCGATTGGCCAGTTCCAGATCACCCTGGCCGAAAAACAAGCTGGAGCGAAAGATATCTTCATCGGCCACGGCCAGCAAACGGTTAAGCTGATCAAGGTATTCGGCCCGTTCCGAAGAACGTCCCTGGGGGGCAGCCTTGCCGTCGAACTGGTAGAGAACCTGATATAGGTCATCGCGCTCAATCAATTGCACCCGATCGCTGATCAACTCCCGCTCGATACGCACCGTGCAACCGCCATTTTCAAGAGCCAGGGCCACCTCGCAACTGCCCTGTCTTCCCCAGGGCTTGTAGCGGTCTTTATTGCGCAGACCGAACAAAGCCGCTGGAATAGCCTCCATCATGGTCGACTTACCGGACTCGTTGGAGCCGATAACCAGATTGAAACCCCGCCGGAAATCAAAACTCCGCTCGGCGAACTTGCCGAAGTGCTTCAATTCCAGACTACGCAGAATCATTGTTCCCCTCCGCTAAAAGCGCGAAAACGGGTCAACACCTCGCGAAAAGCTTGCTCGATTACCGGCCGTTCCTCCTCCTTGACTTCGGTCATCAACTGGCGCGCACGGCGAACGAACATTCCGCGAACCGTCTCCTCCGGCTCAATACGCCGGGCGTAGTCACTATCGAAGAGCCTGGTTTCATCCTGCAATTCCAGATAGAAAAAATCATCTTCACAACGGCTTTGCAAAGCGGACAGGTCGACGGGAGCTTCGAGAATACCGGTCAGGGTCAAACGCAACAAGCGATTGGTGTTACGCAAGACGGAAAGACGACGCACAACCTCATCCAGTTCCGTACAGCCGGACAGATCGAGTTTTTTCTCGACCAGTTCCCGACCATTGACCGGCAACGGCTCCAACACCACTCCCTTGGGATCAAAGGTTACCAGGGCGCAGTAGCGGGGCCCATTTTCACCGAAACGCTTGCCCTCCGGAGAACCGGGATAACAGGCATAGATGCGATCGTTCTCGGCCAGCACCTCAAAACTGTGATAATGCCCAAGGGCCACGTAATCGAGGTTCCAGCGCTTAAGATCATCCAGAGTAAAAGGTAAATCCTTTTTGCGATAATTCCACTCCGGGCTGCCTTGCCGGGAACCATGCAACAGACCGATGTGCAACCCGTCGTCGCTACGCCGCTGCATACCTTCAAGAGCGTCTTCCGATACGTAACTGCGATAGGCAAAACCGTACAAGTAGACCTGCTGGCCGGCAACCGTCAAAGCCACCGGCTCTTTCAGTTGAGGCTGGTCAAACAGGACAACACCGGGAAAATCAGTCTGACGATAGACCGCGTCGGCAGACACCAGACTATCGTGGGTCCCGGGCAACAGTACCGGCACGATACCCCGTTCCACCAGGCGCTGCAGACCGGCCTGCACCTTGCCCAAAACCCCTTGCCCGGGGCGCGGATGATCGAAAAGATCGCCGGCAATAAGCAGCAACTGGACTTCTTTTTTAATCGCCAGGGTAACGATACGCTCAAAGGTTTCGAGAAAATCAACCTGTCGCTGCGGTGCCCGGTTGCCGAGAGCGGCAAAGGAACTGTCCAGATGCAGATCGGCGGTATGCAAAATACGAATCATGGCAGAACGTCTTTCTCTATCAGGGCATTTAAATCAGCCCGAAAACCCCCAAAATAAACTTTTTCAACAAGGTATTGTCACCTGATAACTACACTAGGGATGGACACGATTTAACTGAATCGAAGCCGAAACATTTTCCGCATTAATGCTTTTTCTGAGTCTGCTGCCGATGAAAGCGACGATCCCACCACAAGTGATCTACTGCGGCAGTCAAGGTTTCGCCGACCAGAACCAGGGTCAGACCGGAGCGCCGGCCACCGCTGCCGGCAAAAAAATCCCTGTCGCCACATTGAGCAACAATCTCATCCAGGGTACCGGTCAGCACCTCCTGACCGGAAAAACCAAGCCGATGAACCAGACTGATAGCCACATTACTACCGTAACCCCGGCGCAGACGACCGACCAATTCCGTCAGTGGCAGATGGTTCATATAGATCACCAAGGTTACCCCGGGAGCAGCCAGTTCCTCCAAGGAAGGACTTCCGGGCTGTTCTTCGAGAACCCGGGATGAAACGATCAGGATACGGCTACATTTTCCAGACAGATTGAGGGTCCGCTTAAGCAGTGCCGAGGCGGCATTGACCGTACTGACGCCGGGAATCACCTCGGCCGCCTCGCCCAGATGCTCTATCAAAGCTTGAAAGGGAGAAAAAAAGGTCAGATCTCCCGGCACCAGAAAAGCCACCGTCCCCTCTTGTCGCTGCCGTTGCAACTGCGTCAACAATCCGTCAAAAGAATAATCATAAGGATTGCACAGCTCCTTGCCCGCCAGCAACTCGGCAAAGCTCTGATCAAAGGGACTAAAGGCATAAACGGTCCGGCTTTCGGCCAGAAACCGCGCCCCTTTAAGGGTCAGCAATTCAGGATCACCCGGCCCGGCACCGACAAAATACACTTGACTCACAACTGGCACTTTTCTTGCGATATAATTTGCAGATAGATGAGAAACTCGCGATTGCCCTTCGGGCCGAGAACCGGACTTTCAACCACCCCCCGAACCCGACAGCCGAGTTCCGTCGCCAGATGCTCAATGCGCGCCACCACCGTCGCATGTTGTTCGGGGTCACGGACCACACCGCCCTTGCCAACCTGACCACGGCCGACCTCGAACTGAGGCTTGATCAAAGCCACCACTTCAGCCCCTTCGCCAAGCAGCGACAGGGTTACCGGCAATACCTTCTCAAGGGAGATAAAGGACGCGTCGATAACCGCCAGAGAAGGCGCTTCGGCAAGTTGATCGCTGCGCAAATGGCGAATATTGGTCCGCTCCAGATTAACCACCCGGCGGTCCTGGCGCAGACTCCAGGCCAACTGACCGTAACCGACATCAACAGCATAAACCTTGGCTGCCCCCTGCTGCAGCAGACAATCGGTGAAACCACCCGTCGAGGCGCCAACGTCAATGGCCACACGTCCGGTCACCGCCAAAGCAAAGTACTCCAGGGCTTTGGCCAGTTTCAGGCCCCCCCGTGAGACATAAGGGATGTCCTTGCCCTTGAGGCGTATTTCCGCTTCACTGGCCACGGCGGTACCGGCCTTGTCGACCAGTTGGTCATTAACCAGCACCTTGCCGGCCAGAATCAGGGCGCGGGCCCGCTCCCGCGAAGGCACCAGGCCACGGATAACTAATAATTTATCAAGACGTTCTTTTGGGAGCATCGGCACACACAACCGCACAAGACGGCTAAATAAAAGAAAGGGACTGGCAAGGCGACGGGCAGCCGCAAAAACATGGGAAACAAGACTATCATAGGGGGTGGCGACGGGCAACAATTTTACCGCTCTGCGCCCCCTGTCAGCAACGAACGAAAAACAGCAAAAAAGACACGCGACAGCAACTCAAAGCTTTGTTAAAATCGTATATTAATTCACCCAGGAGGCTATCGGGCTTAACGGACCAAAACGAAAATTTGACTGTTCGGGTCCAGATTTTCAAGCTTTGAGAGCCAATAGCAGAGCTATTGGGTGAATATTATCGGAAATATTGACTGGTCAGACGATTTTGCAGTCGGTTCATGGTTGGTCCGACAGCATGCTATCCATAACCAAAGAAACAACGGCTAGCTAGTTTTCATCCGGAATCTCTGGATGAAAACTAGCTTCAATTCATTGCTATCTGAAGGTTTGTCATGCCAGGGAAAATTCTTCTTGCTCACCGGGAAACAGCTGCCGCGCAGACGATCTATCAGTTATTGCGCGATAAAGGTTATCATGTTGTGCGTGCAGATAATTGGCCGGAAATCGAGCGTTTGCTGCAACAATTACCCGACCTGCTATTGATCGATTCCGACCTGGACGAACTGCACCTGTCCAACAGTTGGTCAAAGCTAGCCTTTCAATGCCATCAGAACAGCATTTCCTGCCTGCTCTACTCCTCCCGCAGGCATGCCTGTAAATTCGAAGATACTACCCCTTCCTGGGTAGATGATATCATCAATCGCGCCGATGACCCTCAAGAAGTATTGTTCAAAGTCGCTACCCTGCTGACCATCCGGCACCTGACCTACGAAGTCAAACTGGCCAACCAACAACTGCTAAAAAAACAACAACAACTTGAAAAGTATCATCGTTCGGCAGCAGAGATTCAAACAGCCCTGCTGCCCACCAATTTGCCGAACATTGCCAACCTGCAGATCGCCTGGCGATTGATCCCCTGCGAACAGGTTGGAGGAGATTTATTCAACGTAGTGCGCCTGACCGAAGACACGGTATTGGCCTATATCCTGGATGTCAGCGGCCACGGCATATCTGCCGCCATGGTCTCCGTTTCGGTCTACCAGAGCCTCTCTCCCCATGCCGGCCGCATCGTCCGCCGGCCACTGGACAAACCACCCTACTTCCGCCTGCAGTCACCAGCAGAAGTGTTGCAGCAACTGGAACAGGAATTTCCTCTGGAGCGCTTCGGCAAGCTATTCACCATCAGCTACCTGCTCATCAACACCCGCACCGGTAAAGTACGCTACAGCAATGCCGGCCACCCCCCACCACTACTGGTCCACAGCAACGGTACCAGTCAGGCCCTTAAGGCCGGCGGCTCAATTATCGGCACCGGCTGTTCGGGCCCCTTTGAAGAGGAGGAAGTCCTGTTGCACCAAGGTGACCGCTTATTCCTCTATTCCGACGGTATCACGGAACACAACAACCGTCAGAACCAACTCTTCGGTCAGGAACGTCTTTTCCACAAACTGACCGGCAACAGAAAACGCGCACTGGAACCAGCCTGTGATAATCTCATAGAAGCCCTGAAGAACCACGGCCAGGATACCCTCTTCAAGGACGACGTAACTCTGGTCGGCATCGAATTTTCAGACAATGGCCGCTGAATAACTTTTAGGCAAAGGCTTTCCATGAGCCGACTGCAAAATCACCTGAACGGCCCATATTCTCGATATTTTTCGCCCAATAGCCCGGCTATTCGCTCTTAAAGCTTGAAAATTCGAATTCTAACAGCCACTTTTTTGTTTCAGCCCGTCAAGTCCGTATATGGTCTCCCCCCCCTTTTGCAAGGGTTTTGTAACTTGATGACAGGGACAAGATTGCTGCCGTATATCCGGCCTCTTTTTGA
>CAZKQY010000424.1:0-3941 GCA_964555005.1 uncultured Syntrophotalea sp.
TTTCCGGCCGCATCGAACAGCCCTTTCAGTCTACAGCGTCAGCTACCTTCGGCGCAGGCTGGGTAGTGCCGGGCCGAAATCTGACACAACTCTATAAAAATCCAAGGCTGCAGCTGCTGACCGCCGAAGGACCGATTCCGGTCAGCTTCAACATGAACGGCCTGCTTACTCAACTACAATGGACCCTGCAAGCCGATCTACAAGCCTGCAACCTGCGATACCAGCAACTTCTCGCCAAACCGGCGGGCAACCCAGGCGGTCTCAAACTACAGGGGCAACTCAATCCCGAAAAACTACAACTAACAGACGGAAGGCTGCAGCTAGGTCCTATTAACCTCTCTGCTACCGGCCATTATAAGCGTCAAAAAACACAGGATTATCTTCTGCAAATGGCCTTAACTGATACCGACCTTACCGATTGGCTGCCACTGATGCCGGCCCTTAAACCCTTTCAACTGCGAGGAACCTTATCTGGCGACTACCGTCTACGGGGCAGTGGAAATTCTGCTTCAGAGGGCCATGGAGTCCTCCATCTCAGCAATTGCGGCGTACACTTTTCTGAGATTCTTGGGGGCGATATACAAAAATTTTCCGGCCACCTGAATCTTTTTTCGGACCACATCGAATGGCAAAACCTAAAGGGCTTGCTCGGAAAATCAGCCGTGACCCTCAGCGGCCGAATCAGCAACTGGACCCAGCCCCGCATCGAACTCGACCTCACCGCCCCCAAGTTACGAGCCTACGAGCTGGTCTTCCCTTCCCCCAAAGCCAACTTGCATCAACTTAAAGGCCGCTTGGTCTTTAGCGGAAACCAGGTTGATTTCAGCGATCTGCACGTCACCCTTGATGGCGGCACCCAAGTGGCCGTCAACGGCCAATTAAGAGCCGACAAAAACTCGCTACTCGAGCTCACCGCTAAATCGGCCCAAGCTAATATCGATTCGGTTGTTGCCCTCTGGCAAGATTCCAACAAGACGAAAAGTTCCTCTAAAAAAAGCCAACTCAAAGTAGTAGTCAAAGCCGAAATTGCCAAGGGCACTTATCAGGGGCTAAAAGTTCAACAGGCCACTACCACCATCACCTCGGAAGCTGGAGTAGTGCGTATCAGCCCACTGCGTTTTATGACCGGCGGTGGCAATTGTCTGGCTCAAATAGCCCTGCATGAGGATGCAAAGCAAAATCAAATGCTGACCGTTTCGGGACAAATCACGGGAGTCGAATCAGCAACCCTGCAGCACGGCAAGGTACTTGATAAAGAGGGTCTGCTCAGCGGCGCACTTGACGGCGACTTCGAGCTGACCGGTGAGTTGGGGGACCATTATCTGCCAACGGTGGATGGCGGGTTTCGGCTGACGATCAAGGAAGGTGTATTGCGCAAGTTCAACTTTTTGGCCAAGGTCTTCTCGCTGCTTAACGTCTCCCAGATTTTCAACCTGGAGCTGCCGGACATGGTTGAGCAAGGCATGCCGTTTTCGAGCATGGAGGGGAGTTTTCTTCTGCGTGACGGGGTTTTAACGACCGAAGACCTGCTGGTAACCAGCAACGCCATGAACATGTCGCTGGTGGGCGATATCGATCTGGTCAAGGACGAACTTGACTTGCTCCTCGGCGTCAAACCCTTCGGCACCGTCGACAAAGTGGTTACCCGTATCCCCATCGCCGGTTGGCTGCTCACGGGACAGGATAAGGCTTTGATCACCGCACACTTCGATATCACGGGGCCCAGCAAAACCCCCAAGGTGCAAGCGGTTCCAGTGACCTCCATCTCAAACAAGGTTCTCGGTATCTTCCGCAGAGTACTCAGGCTACCGGGCAAGCTGATCACCGATCCCGGCGAGGTTTTTACCGGTCAGCCGCAGGAAACCGGTAATTAGCCCTTGCGCTGCCCGGCTATCGGCGACAATCCGACGCCTGGCCACGATAGAGGGTGACGCACCGCTCTGTGGTCCCGTAATTTCAAAATACCGGCGCGATGACATCGACAAGGGTAAATTCGGGCCGTTGGCGCAGCTTGACCAACCTCAAAACGGCACAGACGAAACTATCACCCCCGAACATAGCGCTTCGCAATTTCCATAAAGACAATCAGCTCACCTTCCGTCACCGATCCCCTACCCTGCAAACACCCGGCACTCCTTCCGGGCCGTCTCTGTCTTTTCCAAAAAAAGCCAGGTCCCAATCGGTCGTAAGCCGGGGAACATGCTTCATTAAAAGGTAACCTGATACAGGGGCGTCCGCCACTTACTAAATCCGCAGGTAAACACCAAATAGCGACATGACACCGGTTTCCAACTAAGAACCAAACCTAAGCAGAAAAAATGCCCCGCGTCAATCTGCGAGGCATTTTTTCTGCAAAACCCTATTAACTACTTATACCTACTTTTTAAACCGCTTTCGTGTCGCCACGAGTCCGATGAGACCTGCAGCCAAGAGAACAAAACTTGCTGGCTCGGGAACAGGTGCCTGATCCCCTACCACATTGCCACTGATGTTAAACACGATCGCGTCAAACGGATCACGATAACCACCTTCGTTGTAACCGATGGCGTTCAGCGTAAAACTACCGGAAAATAAGCCCAGGGACGAGGGATCGAAGTCAACCAGCAAGCCGTCCAGACTCTGGCCTGCCATTATGTCTACAAATGAATCGAACCCTGTGAGCCCAAAGTCATACGTACCGGTCAGGTTGAATGCTCCGCCAAGAAGGTCTGCCGGACCGGTTATATCGTTCATTAAATTCAATGTTGCCGTTAGCGTACCGGAATTCAGCAAGATGTCGCCGAAGTCCAGATAATATTCTGGCCCGCTCTGAGTCAATGTCCCGCTTCCGGAAACCCAGTTGAATACGGGTTTGGCATAATTATTTACTTGGGCTATCAGGTCGATGACTTCATCTCCCAGACCAAGATCCGCCAGGTCAGCGTTGTGGCTCTGAAAGCTTGCCGTAGCTGTTCCGTTGAAATACCCGGCAGCGGAGGTATTCAGAGAAGCCGTAAGCCTGCTGTTGTCGCTGGCGCCTGCCTCAAGGCCACTGCCCAGATTACCGCTGGCGGTAAAGGCACCGGTTGCGCCGCTGAAGCTGCCCGTAAGCACATCGTTAAGGTCGGTCAATGCTGCTGCGTTGATCACATCAAGCGCCATGGCTGACCCGGTATCACCCACATGGACAATGCCAAAGTCTATTATTGTATCGGCCACCTGAGCTACGGCAGGTGCATACACCTTGCCGCTCAATGTCACACTCTGGTCTGCCAGCACCAAGTCAGACTCACCAGTCGTCCCCTCGCCGGTAGAAACCAGGGCGAGGGTTGCACTGCCGGTAAAGGTGCCAGCTGTTGTCGTTCCGAGACCGACCTGCAGCGAACTAGCATCGGTCTGCCCGGCGGCGAGATTGCTTATGTCGCCGTTCGCTGTAAATCCGGAAGAAGTGGTACCGATACTTGCATTGAGCCCTTCAGTATAAACATCGGCTGAGCTGTTGCTGATACTCACTGATGCGGCAGGACTTGCATCGCCCAGGCGCGCTGCCATGGTGATGGATGATGTATTGACGGTCGGATCGGCCAGGCGATAGACGTTGCCGACGACCTGGACGGTCTGGGAAGGCAGGGAGGTCTGACCAAGGTCGCTGGTGCCTGCGCCGTCGGAGACGAAATCGATGGTCGCCTGGCCGCTGCGGTTGCCTACTACCGAAGTATCAAGCCCAACAGCAATATTGCTCGTATTGGTCTGCCCTGCGGCCAGCAGGTTGAAGGCCCCGCTCGCCGTCGCCCCGCCCGTGGTAGTCCCGGCCGCCGCATTCAAGCTTTCGGAGAAGCCGTCGTCGGGAGCGCTGTTGGTGATCGACAGCGTCGTCGGTGTCACGCTCGTCCCGATACGCACGTTGCCGTAATCGATCGGTTGCGCCGTATTGATGGTCGCTTCTGCATAATTGTACACGT
>CAZKQY010000425.1:0-4617 GCA_964555005.1 uncultured Syntrophotalea sp.
CTATACCGGCCAGGACTATTCTCTCGACGAAACCGATTTTGCCGATCTGCCGCCGGTTCCGTCATCGATTCTCCTGCCGGAGCTTGCGTCCCTTCCCCAGGTCAGAAGCATTGACGCGGAAATCGCCCGGGTCCAGTCGGAACGCGCCGCGGTATGGCGGGAGATGCTGCCGAACATCGGTCTGACCGCCAACTTTCGCATGTTCGGGGCCGACGAAGACAATTTCGGCAGATCTCTGGAAAGTCTGAGCGCACGAGACGCCACGGCGGCAGTGGTGGCCCGCTGGGAGTTTTTCAGCGGATTTCGCGATGTGGCCCGCCTGAACCGGTTGCGGCTCCAGATCGAGCAGTTGCAGTTGGAAAAAGGCCGGCGGCTGGTTGAATTGCAGAAACAGGTCCGGGGGGCCTCACGTATATGGCAGTTGGCTGACGGGGCGGATAACCGGCAGGATGAGCGGGAAAAGATTCTGAAACAGAGCGCCGATACGCTTGAACGCCTTTCGGAACAACGGGTTATTGATGGGGTTACCTTGCTGGAACAGCAAGTCGAGCTGATGGAACAGCAGCGGGATATGGAAATCACCCAATTGCAGCGGCAACTGGCCGGGTGGCAACTCAGCTTCTGGACGGAAGGGCAGATGCCATGAGCGCCGGTTTGATTGCCCTGGATGTGGTGGCCCGTCTCAACAAGGTGGATGTGGACATCCGCGCGGCCTCCCGCGAATTCGGCCTCGAACAGGAAGCATCCCCCGAGGAACTGTTGCGCATTGCCCGCCATTTCGGTTTCAAGGCCAAGCTGAAAGCCATCTCACTGGAAAAACTGGCCCAGGGCTATCCCCTGCCGGCCATCGCGGTGCACCAGGACGGAAAGTATACCGTGGTGCTCAAAATCGATCCTGAAAAGGGTAAAGTCCTGGCTTTCGATCCGGTGGCGAAGAAGACCGTCGAGTATCTGGTCGCCGAGTTCGAGGCGCGGATCGATCGATTCCTGGTGCTGCGGCACAAGGTACTGAATTCCCAGGCGGCTTTCGGTTTTCACTGGTTTATGCAGGAAATCGGCAAATTTCGCCGGATCATCGGCGAAGTGCTGCTCGGTTCCTTCGTCGTGCAACTCTTTGGTCTGGTCACCCCGTTGTTTACCCAGGTCATTCTGGACAAGGTCATCGTCCATCGCACCCTCACCACCTTGGATGTGCTCGCGGTGGCCTTTGTCGCCGTGGCCGGGTTTGAACTGCTGCTGAACATCGCCCGCAACTATCTTTTCATCCATACCGCGAGCAAGCTGGATGCCAAGCTCGGTGCCAAGCTGTTCCGGCACCTGGTGGGGTTGCCCTTCATGTATTTCGAAGCCCGCAAGGTGGGCAACATCGCCGCCCGGGTGCGGGAGCTCGACACCATCCGCGAGTTCATCACCAGCAAGGCGGTCATCGTCATCATCGACCTGTTTTTCTCGCTGGTATTCGTGGCGGTTATGCTGCTCTATAGCGTCAAGCTGACCCTGATCGTGCTCGGTTTCGTGACGGTCATTGCCGTCATTTATTTAATTATTACCCCCGAACTGCGCCGACGACTGGAGGAGAAATTCCAGATGGCTGCCTCGTCCAATTCCTACCTGGTGGAATCGGTCACCGGCATCCAGACGGTCAAGTCCCTGTCCATCGAAGGCTCGATGCAAAAGCGCTGGGAAGACCACCTCGGGCGTTACGTCCGCTCTAGTTTCCGGCTGGCCAACATGGGTAAAATCTCGGGGGCGATTTCGGGAACGGTGCAGCGTCTGATGACCATTACCATCCTCTATATCGGGGTGCGTTCCGTGCTGCAAGGGCAGTTGACCATCGGTCAGTTGATCGCTTTCCAGATGTTTGCCGGGCAGTTCTCCGGCCCGGTGTTGCGTCTGGTCAACCTGTGGAACGAATTTCAGCAGGCCCTGCTGTCGGTGGACCGTCTCGGCGACATCCTCAATCACCCCCTGGAGGTCGTAACGGCCAAAGCCATCACCCTCCCGCAACTTAAAGGCCGGTTGCGTTTTGACAATGTCTGTTTTCAATACGCCGCCAACGGGGCCAAGGTGCTTAACGATGTCAGCTTCACCGTCGAGCCGGGCACCAGCATCGGTATTGTCGGGCGTAGCGGCAGCGGCAAGAGTACTCTGGCCAAACTGCTGCAGCGGCTTTACCTGCCCACCGAGGGGGCCATTTATGTCGATGAAATCGACGTCCGGCACATGAATCCTTATTGGCTGCGGTTCAATATCGGCGTGGTGCTGCAGGAAAATTTTCTGTTCAGTGGCACGATCCGGGAAAATATCGCGTTGCCCAAACCCGACGCCCCCATGGAGATGATTCTGGACGTTGCGCAAATGGCCGGAGCCCATGAGTTCATCGCCCAGCTCCCGGAAGGCTACGACACCGAGGTCAGCGAGCGGGGCACTTCCCTGTCCGGCGGCCAGCGGCAGCGTGTCGCCATAGCCCGGGCGCTGATCACCCATCCGCGGCTGCTGATCTTCGACGAGGCTACTTCCGCCCTCGACTATGAATCCGAAAGGGTCATCCGCGCCAACATGGAAACCATCAAAAAGGGCCGGACCACCTTCATCATCGCCCATCGGCTGGCCACGGTGCAGGATTGCGACCGGATTCTGGTCATGGACAAAGGGGCTATCGTCGAACAAGGCAACCACGACGATTTGATGAACCAGCAGGGCCTTTATTATCATTTCCACAATCAGCAGGATTAGTCCATGTTTCGTAAAAAACAGGATCAGCATGAGTTCAAGCCGTTGTTGGTGGAGATCGAGGAAGAGCCTCTCAATCCCCTCGGCCGGACCATCTTTTGGGGGATACTGGCCACCATCGCCTTTTTCAGCCTGTGGCTGGTGCTCGGCAAGACGGATGTGGTGGTAACCGCCCGCGGCAAGGTCATTCCCGTCGGGGAGATCAAGACCGTGCAGCCGCTGACCGCCGGGGTGATGCGAAAGATCCTGGTACAGCCCGGTGATTTTGTTGAAAAGGGGCAGGTTTTGATGGAAATCGATCCGTCGGATATCGATCCGGAACTGGCATCGATGCGCAAGGACCTGGCCCAGGTTGAATTGGAACTCGAAAGGCTTGGTTGTTTGTTGAACGATGTACCGTTTAACCCTTCTGCCGAGGAAATCGATGTCCAATTGCTGCAAACCCAGCTGAATATCTACCGCTCCAGTCGAGCGCGGCTCGAAGGTCAGCAGCGGGTCAAACTGGAGGAATTACAGCAGTTGAACAAACGTCTGGAGGGACGGGACAAAGCCCGCCGACAGGCGGCTTACCGGTATGCCATGGCAACGCAGCGGATTGAGAGGCTGGAGCGGGTTCGGGATCTGCTCAGTCGCGATGATCTGGAAAGGGCCGAAAACGAACTGAAAACGGCCGATACGGAGTTGAAGATCGAAGTTTGCAGTATTGAAGAGTTGCAGGCTGAAACCCATCGGGTGCAGCAGGAAATGGCTTTGCTGAAAGAGGAGGAGCGCCATCGCTTATTGACTGAATTGGCGGAGAAAGGCCAACGGGAGGCCTACCTGCGTGGCAAAATCCAACGGTCGGAATTCTTGAGCGGCAGGCAATTGATCACCTCCCCGGTCAAGGGCTATGTGGGGCAGTTGCTGTTTCATACGATCGGCGGGGTTGTCACACCGGCGGAAAAACTGGCTACCATCATACCACTGGATTCTCCGCTGATGATCAAGGCGCTGGTGCAGAACAAGGATGTGGGTTTCCTGGAGCCGGCCATGGCGGTTTCGCTTAAGATCGATGCCTTCAGTTTTCAGAAATACGGAATTATTGACGGCGAGTTGCTGCAGGTTTCCAGGGACAGCATCGAGGATAAGAATCTGGGCCTGGTGTACGAAGTTTACGTTCATCCGCAACAGACAACCTTGCTGGTGGAAGGGAAAGAGACCCCTTTTTCCACGGGCATGAGTGTAACCGCCGAGATCAAGGTGGGAAAACGCCGCATCATCGAGTTTTTTATCTATCCCCTGATCAAGTATCTGGATGAGGGGGTCAGCGTTCGTTAACGGTAATTATGTCCTGCTCATTGGCGTATCGTAATTAATCGCGGAATCTGCGGGTCAAATCCCCATAACTGTCGATGCGCCGGTCCCTCAAAAATGGCCAGATACGCCGCACCTCTTCACTTCGTTGCCGGTCGATCTCGACTACCAGCACCTTTTCCTCTTTGTCGCCAGCTTTAGCCAAAATCTCCCCCTGACAGCCGGCAACGAAACTGTTGCCCCAGAATAGTGCCCCTGAGCCTTTATCTTCGGGATCCGGCTCCAGGCCGACCCTGTTGACGCTCACCACCGGAATACCGTTGGCTATGGCGTGGCCCCGCTGAATGGTTTGCCAGGCGTCGAGTTGGCGGACCTGTTCGTCAGCCGTATCGGCCGGATCCCAGCCTATGGCGGTGGGGTAGATGAGGATTTCCGCGCCGGCCAGGGCCATGAGGCGGGCCGCTTCGGGATACCATTGATCCCAGCAGACCAGCACCCCCAGTTTGCCGACGGAAGTGGCGATGGGTGCAAAGCCGAGATCTCCGGGGGTGAAATAGAATTTTTCGTAATAACCGGGATCGTCGGGTATAT
>CAZKQY010000426.1:0-3633 GCA_964555005.1 uncultured Syntrophotalea sp.
CCTCGTTGGTGATAGTTTGTTGGTCCGCAACCGCATTCTATCTTCCCGGCTTTGCTGGGACAACGAGGTTTTTCTATTTTTTTGCTGGTGGATCAGGGCGTCATACGCAGGTTCCAGTCTGGAATAACTTGGTGCCATCAACAATTGCCCCGTATACCACGAGTGATGTTGCTGACATGCTCCCCGATTTTTCCCACATGATGCAGAATATCAATAAACAGCAGTCCCTGCGCGGTACTGCATTCGCCAGTGCTAAGTCGGTGGATGTGATTATTCCGCAAATCTACCTCAAGCTCGAAAATGGTCGTTGCCCGACCCTCTTCTTCCATATTAAACGATTGAGTTTCATCATCGATGGCGCCAACCGCCAGTAACAGAAATTCGCGGGTGCGAGTAGTAAGGTCATCCAGTTCTTCGAGGGCTGCTTCAGAAAAATCGATCCGCCGATCAATTCTGGAAACAAAGAGCCGGCGTAAATCGTCGCAATGATCACCAAGCCTTTCCAAATCATTAACGATATGCATCAACCCGGCTGCTTGACGGGAAACCTCTTGAGTGATCGATTGCTGAGATAACTTGACCAAAAATTCAGTAATTTCCAGTTGCATTATATCAAGGGAATTCTCCTCCCTTTTCAGTCGGCTTAATTGATCCTCTTTGTAGCCTGACAACAGCATCAAGGTTTGATCGAAAACTCGCAGACCCAGATGGGCCATGCGCCTGGTTTCCAGTTGAGCTTGGCTGATGGCCAATATGGGGGTATTGAGAACCCGGCTATCCAGGTACTGAAGATGAAATGACTCTGCGGTCAAACGGCCTTTCATCAGCAGCGTCGTGAGTCGGGCCACCCATCCCAGGAGAGGTAAAAAGACCAGTGCATTAATTAGGTTAAAAAGAGTGTGACTGTTGGCGATATGGCGTGCAATAAAGGGCTTATCTCCCAATGCAGCACCGAACTGAGCAGCAAGCTGCGGTGTATTAAGGACGAACTCGGGATCACCAGGGGTGAGAAAGTCTACCAGATCGAGAAAATAGGGGAAATAAAGAAGAATATAGGCCACACCGACTAAATTGAAAAACAGATGAGCCAATGCGGTACGACGAGCAGCAAGATTGGTTTTAAGGGCTGCCAAGTTGGCACTGGCGGCCGTGCCAATATTTTCCCCCAGGATCAAGGCAACACACAAATCAAAGGGAAGCAAACCATTTCCCGCAAGCACGAGGGTCAAACCGATAGTGGCGCTGCTACTTTGAATCAGAACCGTTAACAATGCACCCAAAGCGACTGCAAAAAGTTGATTCTGACTGATCAATAGAAAAAATTCTTGCAGAGAGGCATTGTCCTTAATCGGGACAAAGGCCCCCTTCATGATAGTCAGGCCGAAAAACAGGATGCCCAACCCGAGCACAATCTCACCGAATTGGGACAAGCGTCTATTGGAACAAAGAAGCTTAAGACCGCTGCCAATACCTATAGCCGGCAGCGCGAAATGACCGACGTCAAAGGCCAACAACTGAGCGGTGACGGTTGTACCAATATTGGCTCCGAGCAACATTCCAAGAGCCTGGGTAATGGACATGAGACCGGCATTAACAAATCCAACCACCATCACGACAGTAGCGTTAGAGGACTGCACGATAGCGGTTACTGCCGCGCCGGTAAATACACCCATTAGACGGTTTTTGGTCAGAGTATCAAAGAGTCGCCGCAAGCGATCGCCGGCGATCCTCTGCAGCGCCTCAGACATGATTTTCATGCCGAACAGCAAAAGGCCAAGACCACCGATTAGGCCGAACAGAAGATATTGATTAATAAAATCCGGCAGCACAGAGACTCTCTTCTGGTTTCAAAGAGCCGGCAGAGAACCGATAACGACCAATTCTCTGCCGGGTTATTACTCTTAGGGGGGACTTGTGATACCTACGTCAAATAAGACTCGCTATCGCAGAACGATTAAAGTTGATGAATCCAAGAGGTATCACCGCTTCCCTGCCGAAGAATTTCCACCTTATCATCAATAAGACTGATAACCGTCGATTGTTCACCGAGCAGATTTCCTCCATCAATGATCAGATCGAGTTGTTTACCAATCTGTTGTTCGATCACTGCAGGATCGCAATAACTTTCTGAACCAGTTATGTTAACACTAGTGGTTACAATGGGATGGCCCAACTCATGAACAATAGACAGGGCTATGGCGTTATCGGGGATGCGTATGCCTACGGTTTTTTGACGCGTTGTCAGCAAATCTGGTACAACACGACTGGCTTCCAGGACAAAGGTATAAGGTCCGGGAAGATAACGTTTCATAATTTTAAAAGCAAAGTTGCTCACATGAGCATAATTAGAGACATCAGAAAGATCGGCGCATATAAATGAAAACGGTTTACGGGGATCACGCTGTTTGATCTGATAAATCTTTTTAATCCCTTTTTTATTAAAAATATCGCAACCGAGTCCGTAAATAGTGTCTGTTGGATAGGCGATTACTCCCCCCTGCTTCAAGCACTCAACCACTCGCTTGATTAATCGTTGCTGAGGGTTTTCTGGATTGAGCGAAAGAATCATGCTGGGTCCTCCATAAAATATTAGATCTGCTAACGTCAGAATTTTTTCTTAAATCTTAGCACCCCCCGGACCACAAATTGGGATCTATCCGGTGTGACCAAAGCCGCCTCCGTCGCGGGCGGTCTTATCGAGTTGTTTAACCAAGGTCAAATAAGCCCGTTGTACCGGCGCAATAACCAGCTGCGCGATCCGTTCTCCACTTGTTATGGTTACCAAATCCTGGCCATGATTGATCAATATAATTTTGACCTCCCCCCGATAGTCAGCATCGATAGTTCCGGGGGCATTAACCAGAGTAAGCCCCTGTTTAATGGCCAATCCGGAGCGGGGTCGCACCTGCCCTTCGTAACCGGACGGTATCGCCAAGGCTATGCCGGTCGGTACCAGAAAGCGTTGTCCGGGCAGTAACTGCAGGGGTTCGTCAAGGCAAGCAAAGAGATCCATTCCGGCTGCGAGTTCCGTCATATAGACCGGTAATTTGGCTCTATCATGCAATAATTTCACCTGAATATCAACGGTACTCATTTCCAACCTTCCCTGTTTGTAACAATCGTCAACCGAGGGTCAGATCTATAAGAGGAAACGCATCACTGCTCAGGTCTCCGACCATCTGCAACACGAGACTCTGATCCTGAAACAGATTCTGGGCCAGTTGCTGAATAGCGCTTGCGCTGACCTTGTCGATATTGGCCAAAATTTCCTCGGGTGCGAGAATTCTCTGCAGATATACTTCATTTTTGGCCAACCGAGTCATCCGATTGTCGTTACTTTCCATAGATAGCATAAACCGCCCTTTGAGTTGATCCTTGGCAGCTTGCAACTCTTCGACAGAGACCATTTGTTTATTCAACAAATTAAACTCCCGCAGAATGATCCCTATCGCATGGTCTGCCTCATCGGAAGAGACACCAGCATGGACCACCAGCGACCCGCAATCAGCATACGCATTGAGGTAAGAGTAAACAGAATGTAACTATTCAGCACCTCTCAAACCACACATTTGGATTGGGGGCGGATAGCAACTATTGAGGCAGCATAAATTGAGGTGACTTGCCCTCAAACAA
>CAZKQY010000427.1:0-9230 GCA_964555005.1 uncultured Syntrophotalea sp.
GGGCCGGAGCCGACCACCGCAACGGTTTTGCCGGTCGCTTGTGCAGTGTTGGTGGGCAACAGGTCCCCGGGGTGTTCCATCGCCCAGTCAGCGACAAATCGCTCCAGATAGCCGATGGCCACCGGTTTCCCTTTTTTGCCGAGGATGCATTCAATTTCACATTGGTCCTCTTGGGGACAAACCCGCCCGCAGACCGCCGGCAGGGTATTGTCGGCCAGCAGAATATGGGCGGCTTCGGGAAGATTGCCTTGGGTCAATGCCGCGATAAATTCTGGAATCCGCACGCGGACCGGGCAGCCGTCCACGCACGGTTTGTTTTTGCACTGCAGGCAGCGTTGCGCTTCGCGGATCGCCTGTTCCTTGCTCAAGCCCTGATTGACTTCCTCAAAGTTGCGGCTACGTTCTAGCGCATTCTGCTCAGGCATTTTTACCCGTTCGATGGCTATGATTTCTTTATGGCTAAGTCTTTTTTTAATGGATGGTTTCATTTTTTCACCTTGACGATTTTTTTCTGAAGTTCCGGCGGCAGTTCACTGATTAATTTGGCTTCCTGTTCCCGGTACATGGTCAAACGATCCATCAACAAGGCAAAGTCGACCTGGTGACCGTCGAATTCGGGGCCATCAATACAGGCAAACTTGGTCTCGTTACCGATCTTGACCCGGCAACCGCCGCACATGCCGGTGCCGTCAATCATAATCGGATTGAGACTGACGATTGTTTTGATGCCGTAAGGTCGAGATAATTCACACACCGCCCGCATCATCGGTACCGGCCCGACAGCAAATATTGCCTGGGGACAGCGTTCGGGGTCATCGATGAGCTCTTGCAGGGCATTGGTGACAAAACCCTGCCGTCCGAGACTGCCGTCCTCGGTGGTGATCAGTACCTCGTTGGAAAATTCGGCCAGTTCGTCGGCCAGCAGGATAAATGGTTTGGCCCGGCCACCGATAATGGTGGTTACCTGGTTGCCGGTATCGGCCAGGGCTTTGGCCAGCGGATAGAGAACCGCGGTGCCGACCCCGCCGCCGACACAGGTTACTCGGCCCCAGTGTTCGATTTCAGTTTCTTTGCCAAGTGGACCAGCGATGTTTCGCAGGTTGCCGCCAACGGGGGTGCCGACGATCTTCAAGGTCGAGGGTCCGACCGCCTGGATAATCAGGGTAATGGTGCCGGCTTGCAGATCGGCATCGGCAATGGTCAAAGGGATGCGTTCGCCGCCCTGTTCCGGATGGACAATGACGAATTGGCCGGATTTGCGGGCTTTGGCGATACGAGGGGCACGAATCACCAGGCGGTGAACGTTGGGTGCGAGAACATCATTTTCAAGAATCTCAAACATGTGAAACCTCATTCTTTACAGTTTTGCCGGTTTACGCAAAAAGTTGTCCAGGCTTCCCTGCTGTCCTTGTTGGTCCAGAGTACGCTATGGATTTATTCAAGGATTGTTTTTGGTCAGTTTGTGGACTGCGTAAAAAATACCGTATTCAAGACCAGCAAGTTGTTTACGAGCTTTTCGTTGACAATTCCGTTGTTTTAGGTTTTGAGAGAATCGAAGTGTGCCTGCCAATTTATATTCAAACGGTCCTAGGAGCCTGTCGAACTTGACGGGCCGAAACGAAAAATTGGATTTTTGAAGCCAGATTTTCGAGAATTTGAGAGCGAATAGCAGGGCTATTTGGCGAAAATTGTCGAGAAGACGGGCCAATCAGACGATTTTTTCGTTGGCTCATGGTAAGACCGACAGTCTCTTAGTTGGCGATTCAAAAATCTTTGGAGTATTTAAACGGGGGGATTTTATGGTCCGCAGAGACTTAATCATTGACACAAAAACCCAATAAATTTGCTTTTAACAAAAGTTTTCAGGAAGGTGACATAGGTTTCTAAAAATTAGCCATTTGTTCCTTTTTGGCATTCAGGTTGGGGGGAGGGATGAATCTCCCCCCAACCTGGTCAGGGGATTAGATCACGCCGAAAGCGAGCATCGCTTTGGCTACCTTTGTAAAACCGGCAATGTTGGCGCCGTTTACATAATTGCCCGGGGTTCCATACTCCAAAGCGGTCTCGTAGCAGGAGGCATGGATACCCTTCATGATTTGGCGAAGGCGATCCTCGGTGTATTCGAAGGTCCAGGAATCGCGGGCGGCATTCTGCTGCATTTCCAGCGCGCTGGTGGCCACGCCACCCGCATTGGCTGCCTTGCCTGGCGCGAAGGCAATGCCAGCATCAAGGAATACTTTGACCCCTTCGGGGGTGGTGGGCATATTGGCTCCCTCGCCGACGGCGATGCAATCGTTTTTGACCAATAAAGCAGCATCCTTGCCGTTGATCTCATTTTGGGTTGCCGACGGCATAGCGACCTGGCAGGGGACCTCCCATATGTTCCCGCCGGCTATGTACTTAGCGTCCTTGTTGTGCTTCACATACTCCGAAATACGGCGTCGTTCCACTTCCTTGATCTGCTGCACCAGTTCGAGATTAATCCCTTTCTCATCGTAGATATAGCCGTTTGAGTCGGAACAAGCCACAACTTTGCCGCCGAGCTGGTGAATTTTCGAAATGGTGTAAATGGCGACGTTGCCTGCACCCGAAACGACGCAGGTCTTCCCTTCCAATGAGTCGTTGCGGAACTTTAACATTTCTTCGACAAAGAAGGTGGCGCCATAGCCGGTTGCCTCTGTGCGCGCCAAAGAGCCGCCCCAGTCCAGGCCTTTGCCGGTCAAAACTCCGGCTTCCCAGCGGTTTGTCATGCGTTTGTATTGGCCGAACATGTAGCCAATTTCGCGGCCGCCGACGCCGATATCACCGGCCGGGACGTCAGTGTGCTCACCAATGTGCCGATAGAGCTCGGTCATAAAGCTCTGGCAAAAGCGCATAACTTCGGCGTCGGATTTGCCCTTCGGATCGAAGTCGGAGCCGCCTTTGCCGCCACCGATCGGCAGACCGGTCAGGGCGTTCTTGAAGATCTGCTCGAAACCGAGAAATTTAATGATCCCCAGGTAAACCGATTGGTGAAAGCGTATTCCGCCCTTGTAAGGACCCAGGGCGCTGTTGAACTGGACCCGGAAGCCTCGGTTGATCTGCACGGTCCCACTATCATCGACCCAGGGTACGCGGAAGATAATCTGGCGTTCTGGCTCGCAAATACGCTCGATGATTTTATGATCAGCATATTCAGGATGCTTGACAAGGACCGGGCCAAGTGATTCGAGAACTTCCCGCACAGCTTGATGAAATTCGATTTCGCCAGGGTTGCGGTCGAGAACTTGTTTGTAGATAGAGTTAATTTTTTCGTCGATGATTGGCATGAACTTTTTCTCCTCTTTTGGTTGTGGGAATTACTGCCTAAAATTTAGTCATTATCGTTCGGGGAGGTTGTGTGAATAATGGCTGTGGCGGATTCTACCACTTTTTTGCAACGAGCGACCAAAAATATGGCATTTAATGCACAATAAATAGTCTTTTTTGAAAAATAAGTGGAAGGAGTTAAAAATAGAGCGGTCCCGACTGTGCAAAAAAGGGAGTTTTCATAAGACCATAAGGGGCTCAGAGGGTGTTTTACGAGGTATCAAAGGTGGTGTTATGCGGATAAATTCAGAAGAGGACTTGTTGCGTATTTCGATCCTAACCTCGTATGCGGTAGCTCAGGCCCCCGATTTGGCCGGGGGCCTGATATCTTTGGCGAATTCAGCGTTAGGATTTGCCGCCGGGAATCATCCGCAGCCGAACAAGGGGGCGGGCTTTTGGTTTATCCGTGCTTGGCTAGGTACTGCTGCAGAAAAACGCCAAACAGGCTGTCAAAAAGCTGCAGGCCGGTTTCCAGCAGGAACATACGTTCCAGGAATAAAGCTTGTTTTTCCAGTTCTTCATCGACCATGTCATCTTTTTCCAACTTGACCGACGGGCAGCGGAAGGAACCGAACTGAAAGAGTTCGCCTTTCAGGGTCAGTTTCCACAGCAGATCTTCTTTTTCCAGGTAGAGGGTCGCTTCGCAGATACTTTTGTGGTTTTCCAGAGCGGCTAGCACCTCGTCAAAACGATTTTGTGGTCCGGCTACGGTGACCTTCTGCTTGCCTTCCTCGTTTTCCCCCTCCAGTACCAACCGATCGTTGATGTAGGCGACGAAGTCTTCGCCGGCCTGGGTGGGGCCGTCGACGCGGACCTTGTAGTTGGAGTCCGAGTTCATGGTTCGATCGACTAGCCAGCAGAGGAATTCCCAACCCAGCCAGCGGTTGTCCTGAATCAGGTCGAGCACCGTGTCGTTGGTCGCTTGGTTGGCTTTGTTCAAGGCCGGTAGCAATGCCTCATCGACCGTCTGCTGGGCGCGGGCGTAGGGGTGCAGGGCCACCAGTCGCAGTCCGTCGAAGGTTGTTTTAAATAGGGACTCGAACTCTTCGACCACCTGTCCGTTTAGGGTCGCCAGGGTCAGTAGATTGCGGCGGGTGTCCCAGACGGCGTCAAAAGTGGTCGGGGTCGGCAGGGTTTTGGCCAGCAGGGAGCCGCGCACCGCGTCGCGCAGTTCTTCGCGCTTCGGTTTCGGTACCCGCTTCAGGCCGGGGTTGGCGGCCAGAAATTCAGCTTCGGCTCGCTCCAGGTGGGCCTTGAGTAGTCCCGCAGGTACTCTGCGCCGGTCTCGTCGCAGGGTAAAGGTCAGATAGGGGACTCGCGAATAGCGGCTGGCCTCATTAAACTCGGCGGCTTCGAAGTCGTCGACTTCCACCCAGCCGACGGACAGTTCTTCGTTGGTATGTTCGATATCCTGAAAGGCGTTTTTGGCCAGACACTCTCCGGCCCAGACGGCCAGTTCCCCTTCGGGAAGGGTTCCGGCTACCTGAAACTGGCAACAGCTGATGGTATTGGCGAGGATGCCCATGGTTTTTACTCCTGTAGTGAAAGGTTCCTCGGCGGCGGCGGCCACCGGTTGTTGATGTGTTACGGGTTTTATCGCCCTTTAGCTAAAGGGGCAAGGGTTTTTTGCCCTGGTTCTTCTTTTGACAGGGGGGGCGGCTTCCCCGTATACTCATTGAGTAACTATTTTACACAGAAAGGCTCTCGCTATGGATCCCTTTATTTCCGCTCAACTTGCTTTTTTGACGACCAAAATCAATGGCTGCGGCAAGGAGAGTCTTGATGATATTCTCCATTCCCTGGCCAAGGCAGTGCATCTTATCACTGGCCGCAATACCTGCCGGGTTTATCTTGAGGACTTGACCAGCGGCAGTTTGGTCTGTGCCTTGGCGACCGGTCGTCAGGTGGCAATGATTCGTGAGCAGAGTTTTCCCATCAACAATGTCGATTATCCTGTTTCCCAGGTTTACCACAGCCAGGAGGAGCAATCGGTCAGCAACACTGCCGCTCTTGACAACCCGGTTGTGCGGCAGATGACGAACCGTTTCGACGTTGGGTCCAGTTATCAGCTGCCGTTAATTCACCACAGGCGGACGGTGGGGGTCCTTTGTGTCGATAGCCGTCGGGCGGAGCAGCTGCCGGAACCGGCTCAATGCCGCCAGTTGCGCGGTTTTGCAGATAGCATCGGGCCGGCCATCGATTTGGCCAGACTGTATCACCAGCAGATGGTGCTGGCGCGCTGGGTGGACGAGGCGAAGAAGAAGGAAGCGGCTTTGTGTATGGTCAAGTCGGCGGTAAAGCTTATCGACAAGCTGGCTCTGGCTGCTGTGCTGGTGCCTTGTGCCATGGGAACGGATAACGGCGAAGAGGGTTTGCAGATTCTGGCCTCCTATTCGGAGGTGCCGAAGGAGAAGCAAGCCTATGAGACTCAGAAGCTGATCAATCTTGGTCCTGGCAAATCTCTTTTGTCGCGCTACATCAACAGTGACGGGGTGATTATCGATGAAACGCTTCTTGCCCCTCTCTATTTTCCGGCGTTATCGGCGGAGTTTCTGCAGAAGCGTTATTTGACCGAGCAGCTGGGTCTCAAGTCTCTGTATGTGGTGCCACGCTATGACCCGCAGACTCGTCGGGTTATCTGTCTGGTCAATTACTATACCCGCGGCACCCACCGGTTCAGCGAATTCGAAAAAGGATTGCTCGAGGCGCATGCGGAAATGGCCCAGCGGGTTATTCAGGAGATCGGTGACGAGCACATGGAAATTCAGGTGCTGGCCGAGATTAATGATTTGTTGCAGGAGAAGTTTGTGGGGGTACCGCCCTTTCTTAACCGGGTCCTGTCCAAGGCCACCGAGCTGATCGGTGCCGATACCGGTAGTATCGCCCTGGTGCGTAAATTCGAGGGAGAAAGATGGCTGGTGGTGGAGGAAGCGGACGGCAGTTTGGTCGGGGCCAAGAGCAAACAGCGCTTAAAAAAGCATATTCCGCCGCTGCAAGTCGGCGGCCGTGACTTGCCGCCGGAAACTCGCAGCATGACCGGCTACGTGGCTTCCAGCGGCCGGCCTTACCTGGTGGCCGATAGTACCGAGGAGAAGCGGGCCGGAGGCTATTATTATGAGGTCACGGATATTATTCGCAGTGAGCTAGGGGTGCCGGTTATCTGTGAAGAGGAGGTGATCGCGGTCATTTGCCTCGACAGCCTGCGCCCCTATTATTTTACTGACGAGCACAAGCGTATTCTGCAGATTATCGGCCGCATGATCGCCCGCCATCTGGCGGATATGCTGCATATCGAGCAACTGACCAGCGAGGTTCACCGGCTTGGTAGTGACATTGGTTACAAGGACCCTAAGGTATCCTCTTATAAACTCGGCAACCTGATCGGTAATTCGGCCAAGGCCGATGAACTGGTCGATTTCATTCAGCGGGTAACCCCGCCGCTGTTTAATCGCATCACCATGTGGTTCAACAGCGATGTGCGCGAGGCAACTCTGGGGTTACCGTCCCTGCTCATTACCGGGGCCACCGGTAGCGGTAAAGAATTTCTGTTCAACAACGTCTATTCGCGGCTCAACGATTTTTATCGGCAGAAGATCAGCGATAAGGGCGAGTTGCCGGTAAAAAAGACCAATATCGCAGCCTACAGTGGCGAGTTGACTTACTCGGAGTTGTTCGGCCATAAGCGCGGCGCTTTTACCGGTGCCCATGCCGACCGCAAAGGTATTCTCGAAGAAGCCCACGGCGGCCTGGTTTTTCTTGACGAAATCGGCGACGCCGACCCCAAGACCCAGGTACAGCTGTTGAGATTTCTCGATAACGGCGGCTTCGTGCGTCTCGGCGAGAACCTGACCCGTTACGCGCGGGTGCTGCTGGTAGCGGCCACCAACAAAGATCTTGGACAGTTGATTCGTCAAGGCCTCTTTCGCGAAGATCTCTACCATCGCCTCTCGGAGCTGACGATTGAGGTGCCATCCCTCAATGATCGGCGGGAAGATATTCCCGATCTGGCCACCCACTTTCTTGGCAAGCTGTATCAGGTTTACAAAGGTCCCGACGAGCAAGAGGACGACGCGCCAGTGCTGTCTCGCGCCGCTCGCGACTTGCTGACCCGGCACAACTTCAGCGGCAATATCCGCGAACTGCGCTCGATCCTGGTGCGGGCTCTGTTCTTTCGCAACGGTCAGGTAATCGGCGAGCAGGATATCGAGCGGGTGCTGCAGGCTCAGGCGTCGCCGGGCAGTACCGTTACCGCCGAGCAACTTACTGGTAAGGTGGCCCGCGAGCTGTTCGAGACCATCATTCAAGGGGAAGGCGATTTTTGGCAGACGGTTCACGAACCCTTTTCAGCAAAACGCATTTCCCGTGATGTGGTGGCCAAAGTGGTGGAGTTGGCCCGTACCCAGGGCGCAGCCTCCATGCCCCAGGTGGCAATCCTCCTCAAGGCCTGCAGCGATCCGGCCGGTGACGCCGAACAGCGGCGGATCTTTTATAAGTTCAAAAATTTTCTATATAAAACCATCAAGTTTGGCTGATTCATTGTTTGTTGCCGGCGCAATAAAAAGAGGGTTGGCTGACGATTGGCCGCTGCGGAGAGGGGTAGGGAGCATCACGCATGATGGCGAGGAATCTGAGAATCAGTGAGGTAAAGGTATGCAGATTGACTACATGGTAGTGGAGAACTCTCTCGGTTGGCTATTGGTTGCTGCTACTCGGCGGGGTACCTGTTCGGTGATGCTTGGCGATAGCGAGTCGGATTTGTTGGGCGAGTTACAGAAGAAATTTCCCCGGGCAAGGATTATACGGGATGAGCAGAAGTTAAAGTTTCAGGTTGAAACGTTGTTAGGCTGTATGGCCGGGCAGTCGTTTTCGGATCTGCCCCTTGATGAGCAGGGCACGTCTTTTCAGCTGCTGGTCTGGCAGGAGTTGCGGCATATCCCTCGGGGAGTAACAATATCCTACAGCGAATTGGCCAAGCGCATCGGTCGGCCCAAGGCGGTTCGTGCGGTAGCGAGCGCCTGTGCTGGCAATCCGGTGGCGATATATACTCCTTGTCACCGGGTGGTGCGGCTTGATGGTGATTTGGGCGGCTATCGCTGGGGCATCGAGCGTAAGCGCCGGCTGTTGGCGGCTGAGCAGGAATAGTGGTTGTCCTGTCGGGGACTGCAATAATGGCAGAAATTGTTATAAGCCGGGTGACGGCGCGGATCTGTGAACAGGTGCTGCTCGGAGAAATCGATTTGACCATGGGCCCTGGTGAGCACTGGGCCGTGCTGGGAGCTAACGGTTCGGGCAAGTCGGCTCTGGGTCGGTTGCTCTGCGGTGAATTGGAGATTGTTACGGGCACCATGAGCTCGGTCGACGGGGCGGAGTTCGTTGCTTTTGAAACGGTGGAAGAGATTCTGGAGTGGGAACGTGCCCATGATGATTCGGACTTTCTGGATCGTATCGATCATGGCACGCCGGTTCGGGAGTTTCTGCTGGCGGGTCGGCCGCAAGACGCTTTAAAACTGACGGAGTTGGCACGTCAGCTTGATTTTGTCGATCTTCTCCAGCGGGGTATCCGTTTTCTGTCCACCGGTGAAATGCGCAAGGTGATTATCTGTCGCGCCCTGTTGCGCCAACCACAGATGCTGGTGCTGGATGAACCCTTTGACGGTTTGGATAAGAGCTCTTGCGCCGTGTTACAGCAGCTGATCGTTGATTGTGCGGGGCAGGGCATCCGTATCGTGTTGCTGCTCAATCGTTTCAGCGAAATTTTGCCGCTGATCAGCCATATCGCCTATATTCAGAACTGCTCGTTGGTCGCCTCCGGGCCGAAAGACGCGCTGCTCCATTCAGAAGCTTTGCGCCGTTTGCATGCTTTTCACTACACTCTGCCAGCC
>CAZKQY010000428.1:0-2359 GCA_964555005.1 uncultured Syntrophotalea sp.
TTTTCTTTTTCGTCCTCTTTTTCTTTCCCCCCTTCTTCGTCTTTATCTTCGTCCTTGTCGCCCTCGATGAACTCCAGCCCGCCGTCGTCGATCAGGCTCTTGAGGCTGTCCGAATCAGTCTCGACCATCAGGATGTCGCCGGCTCTGAGGACGCGATACATCGACGGCGCCAAAAACCGCTTGTCGTTGTGCACCAGCGCGACAATCGTAATGTCCTCTTTGTTCGGCATTGCAGAGAGCAGATCGTGCAGCGGAAAACCGGCAAACTTGGATTCTTCGGGGACGCGCAACTCGCTCATATATTCGCTGACCTCAAACAGCTCCCGGGATGTGACATTATCCGTTTGTTTGGGAATCAGGCGCCAGCCTATCAGCGCGATAAAGACCACCCCGACAAGGGCGACGCCGACGCCAACCGGCATAAAATCGAACATCCCGAACGGCGTCTCGGCCACATTGGCTCGATACGCGGAGATAATCATATTGGGCGGCGTCCCGATCAGTGTCAGCATCCCGCCCAAGAGCGACCCGAAGGCCATCGGCATCAGCAGCAGCGACGGCGAGCGACCGCTCTTGCGCGACATCCAGGTCGCCACCGGCATCAGTAGCGCCAGCGCCCCGACATTGTTCATAAACCCCGAACTCACCGCCACGAGCCCCGTCAGGGCCGCCGCCTGCACCGTCGGGCGGTCGCCGACCCGTCCCAGTTGACGCGCGATCAGATCAATCACGCCGGCATTGAGCAACGCCTTGCTCACCACCAGCACCGCCACAACGGTAATAACCGCCGGATGGCCGAACCCCAAAAACACCTCATCGGGCGGAACGATTCCAGTAACGGCGACCACCAGCAGCGCCGCCAGCGACACCACGTCGTACCGCCAGCGATTCCAGATAAACAAGGCCATCGTTACGGTAAGGGTTCCGAATATGATCCATTGCTGTGTAGTCATTCTTTCCTCTCGATCCGCCTAACGGAAAGCTGAGGCGTTGCAGAAGGCGCGGCCTTCTGCAATCGCCTCCAGCGTAAGGTTCGCTTTTTGTCATAGCCAGCTCGATTCCGTTTCGTGATCTTCTCTACACCACTTCTGTAATATACTTCTTTTTCAACAACCTCCAGAACACCACGGCAAAGGCAGTTAGAGGAACAGCAAGCATCATGCCGAGGATACCGCCGAGGGCGACGCCCCAAAAGAAAACCGCGAAGATGATGAGGGCGGGATGAAGGCCGGTGCGTTTGCCCATTATTCTTGGGGTAAGAAGATAGCCTTCGATTGCCTGCACGACACCGAATACGACCAGCACCAGCACCACCCGCAAGGCGCCTCCATCATCGCCGAAATAGGCCAGCGGTAGCGCGATGCCGAGACCCACGATACTCCCCAGATATGGGATAATGTTGAATAGCCCCAGCACCATGCCGATAACAATACCGTAGGGCAGCCCGACCAGGGCAAAACCGATCGCAAACAGGATTCCCTGGGCAAGGGCGATGATTATCTGACCGCGGAAAAACGTTAGGAGGATGCCGATGAACTGATCGAACAGATAGATAACGTCTTCCCTGGTTTCTTTCTTTAGGAACGGCAGAAATTCCCCAATCTGTTGGGGTTCGAACGGCTTCGCCATGAGAAAGAAGGCAAGATAGACCGGAAGCACAGCCCATGCGAACAATCCCGCCGCGGACTGAAACATCTGAACTATGGGCTGCGACATTTTCTCCCCCAAAGCCCGGAGCGCCTTGGTCGCCATTTCCCCAGGATTTTCCAGCAGGTTGCCGGGCCCGGACATCAGCCCGTACTTCTCCATCACGGCTGCGACTTGCAGCCAATGCGAGCGACCCGCCTCAAGCATGGCATTGATCATGGACGGCAAGTCTTGGAACAGCCGGAGCAATTGATCGGCCGCAAAGATGCTGGCAAACCATATAAACGCTCCCAGCGGAACGAGCGCGGAAAGAAAAAACAGAATCAGGCCCGCGGCCTGCGACCTACGGCAGACCTTGACCAGCCATCTGTAATAAGGTCGCAACAGCATCGTCAGGATGCCTGCAACCACGGGCGGCAGCAATACATTCTGGAAAGCGCCGACAAAACGGGCCAGTCCCCACACGATCGCGATGGAAACTACGACAAACACCAGCACCGCTCCTATCGTCATCGCAGCGGCAACGGTCGCTCGTTGCCTTGAGCTCAGTTCGAGTTCTTTAAACATCATGTCTCCCAAGGTAGTTGCTTGTTGACTTCACCTTGATATGGCGAACGCAAAGCTCAGGGGCGGCGTGATTTATACCACCGAAATTTAATTAACCTGACAACTTGGTTGCGGCCATGAAATTTTCAAAACCGCCTACTTCACG
>CAZKQY010000429.1:0-3319 GCA_964555005.1 uncultured Syntrophotalea sp.
TCTTCTTCGTCCGCCATGTCTTCTTCGGCAGCAAGTTCTTCTTCCGCGACCCTATCTTCTTCTGTAGCCATGGCAGGTTCCTCGGCCATGGTCAGTTCAGAAAGCTCATCGGCAACTAAAGAGTTGTCGGCAAATACCTCTACCGGCTCTTCAACCGGTTCCTGCAGCAGCGACTCCTCCTGGGTGATAAACTCGAAGGTTTCCTCTTCGGTGTTCGTATCAACATCCTCAACATCCTCGATCAGCAGATCACTTTCATCCAGGAACAGAACTTCTTCTTCCGGCGATTGCGCTAAAACCTCCGACGGAGCCAATTCTATACTGGAAGCGGTAACAGCGTCTATTTCGTCAAAATCCAGATCATCGGTCTGCGTCTCCTGTTCTTCAGCCAATTCAAGGTTGCTCTCATCCTGATCAAGCAAAGGTTCGTCATCCCAAAGACCGTCCGCTTCCAACTCAACTTCGTCGAAAGCGTCCTCTTCCTCAACCGTTTCATCAACTGAAAAGTCTTTATTGCCTTCTGTTTGCGGGGTGTCCATCTCCAGGGTAGCCCATATATCCGGTTCAGTGACCGAAACAGCCGACACTTCATCCGCCTCAACGGTCGCCCCGGGAAAAGCCGCCACAGTTGCCGAACGGGCCAGAACCCCATCGATCTGTTCCATCAACGCCGAAGATTCGAAAGGTTTAGCAATCCAGCCGTCGGCACCAACGGCCAAGGCTCTGCTTTCATCAAAGGCCTCAAAAGTACCACTCAACAACAACACAGGAACCCCTGCGAGGGTCGGTTCCTGTTTAATGGCGGCACATAATTCATAACCATTCTTGCCGGGCATATAAACATCAGCCAAAACGATGTCAGGTCTATCGACCTGAGCCTTGGCTAAAGCGGCTTCGCCGTTATCCACAACCTGAAGGGCATAATCACCATCGGCCAGAATGATTTTGACAACCTTCTGTATAGTGACGCTGTCGTCGGCGAGCAGCACTTTTTTAATCATTCATGCCTCCTTGTTTACCGGCAAATGGCAGAACCGTATTTGGCCACATCGGGCCGGGTCGGTAACATTCGGCAACACGCCGAACACTCTAGGGTATAAACATAAAACTTTCAGTAGTATTTCGATGCACTGCAAACCGTTGCAAGGCAGTGACAAACCGCGGCCACCAGTAACTATTCCCGAGGATTATTCGGTGTGCAAAGGACCCAAAAAGCGAGTTTAAAGCTAGCATAGGCCCTTATCACTGTCAAGTTTTTCAACCGGAGAATTCAAGGGGTTATGGCTCTTTTAGGACCGAGTCAAAACCCTTGAAAAACAGCAATTATGCAACCAAATAACTTCGCTCAAGGTTCGCATCTAATAGCCAAAATGTCGATGTCGAAAATGATGTAAATTTTGTGTCCATCCCGAAACAAAAACACCACATTGTCAACCCACCATCTCATGATTACAACAAACTCCATCGAAGGCAGTATCCACAATTAACCCAGTTATACACAATAGCAGAAAATACTGTCATGAAATATTCTTCGACAATTTGAAATGCTGTGATAACCTTGGCCTAATAACAAAATAAGTTTAAAGTGCCCTCAATGGCTTTCAAAATCACAATAGCTCATATATTTATCACCAATCTGACTTTAACAAACGCCCAGAATCCACCATATACAAAAGATCCCTAAATAAATTAAATTTTAAACAAAAAACACCAAACAAGGTATATTATTAATTTTCCACTTGATTTTAAATATTTTTGATGTATTAGTATTTACACAAACAAAACAACGAACTCACTTAATCCAGATCAACAGGAGAATATTTATGGCTACGTTACTCGAGATGGCGGCTGAAATTGTAGCTGCCCATGCATCAACCACCCCTATGTCCAAAGAAGAGCTCTTTCAAGAAGTCGCTGAATTACACAAAGCTTTGAGCTGCCTCGAAAAAGGTGAGGAAATCGGCGGCACTGCAGTTGTCGAAGAAGCTTCCACCAGCCCGGTCGTTACGCGCAAAAAAGCTTTCGGCAAAGAAAAAATTGTTTGCATGATCTGCGGCAAAGCGATGAAAACCCTTGCCCGGCATCTCAAGTCCGCTCACGGCTTAACCGCTTCTGAATATCGCAAGCGTTTCGATATTCCCCGCACCCAGCCCTTGGCAGCCCGCGCCTATTCCGAAACCCGCCGGCAAATGGCTATTGATCGGGGCCTCGGCGAAAACCTGGCAAAAGCCCGTGCGGCGCGACTTAAAACAAAAAAGAAATAACAGCTGATTTCTTACCTAAAAAGCGCCCGATTCGGGCGCTTTTTTTATGTTAGACTGAAAGAAACAGTCAAAAAAAAGCTGCTTTATTCCCATTTAAATATTATAAATTTCAGCCCATTAATAATCGATTTTTCTGCTGTTTTTCAAATCAGCAACTGCATCGACCGGACTAAAAAATCGGCAACAGCCTGCACCCAACTTTACACTTGACCCTTAGCACCCTTGCTCCACAATGAAAAGCATTAGAAAATCAACGAGAACAACAAAGGGTACCCTTCATGAAACGTCTTCTGGTTGGTGATCATCGCGAAAAACTTCTAGCTACCCTTGAAACCATCCTTCGGCATTGGGGCTATCGAACCTTGGTGTCATCCAGCCAGCAACGGCTAATATCTCTGGTAAAAGAAACCACTCCGGATCTGCTAATTTTCGGTGCGCGCATTCTTACGAAAACCACATCACCGCTAAGTCAAATGGTCGCAAAGAAAGTGTTAAACGGTACGCCTCTACTATTAATGCCCGAAAACTCGACGATACCAGCCCCGCAAATTCCGCACGAAACTTTACCTGTACCTATTGATATCTTCACTCTGTTTGAAAAGGTTCAGAAATATCTGGAAGAATATCCCCGCAAGAATATTCGCCTGGCGTTAAAATTGCCAGGCATGCTCTGTCTCGGCGACAGTTGTCATCTAGCTGAAGTAATAAGCCTCAGTACCCGAGGTTTATTCGTCAAAACCGGATTTCGCCTGCAAAAGGGCGACACCTTTAGCATAGTTTTTCCCCTGCTGGGAATGAAAAAAGAACTGGAGGTGATGGGGCGGATCCTTTATAGCGTCAAACCGGACCCGGACAACAATTTCCTTCAGGGAGTGGGGGTTGAATTTACAGATATCGGCCAAGATACCCTTGAAGCACTACAGGGTTTTCTTGAAGGCTGCCTGCTCGACAACTTACCCGGACAGAGCGGAGAAATATTTGTTGCAGAAAATTCCTTTAAGAACAGTACCGAAAAACCAACCCTGCACCTGATCAATCCCGCCGCTTAAGAGTCA
>CAZKQY010000430.1:0-8207 GCA_964555005.1 uncultured Syntrophotalea sp.
TTTACCACAAAACCGAAAAAATGAAAAGTGGAAACTTGTTATTTTTTGCATGATTACAACTAGTTACAAGAGTTTTAGTTTTTACGATGCCATCAATCTTGACGAACCCAAGTTTCTGCGTAACTGCCGATCAGTCTTTGCCTTTGGCAATTTCGCCTTCTTTTCCCAAAAATTGCACCGTTACCTGTTTCCCTTTCGCCCCACCTACACCGACAAGACACACTTCGACTGCATGCAGCAGAGCTGCACCATGGGGCCGATTCGGGATGAAGACAAGAGTGTTCGCTACATTTTTTTATCGGTGAATGATGTGACCGAGGTAGTCAACTACGAGGAACAGCTGATCGAAATGAACCAGAAGGATGCACTAACCGGTATCTTTAATCGTCGATTTTTTACACAGAAGTTACGGGAAGAATTCATTCGCAGTCGACGCCACAATCGCCCTCTGAGCCTGGTCATGATCGACATCGACCACTTCAAGAAGGTGAATGATAATCACGGCCATCAGGTTGGTGACGAAGCCCTCAAGGCCTTTTCCTCCCGGGTGCTGAGACGCATTCGTAAAACCGACATGCTAGCCCGCTACGGTGGCGAAGAATTTGCCTGTCTGCTACCGGAAACCAGTGGTTCGGAGGCCCTGATCCTGGCCGAAGATCTGCGCCGAATCGTCGCTGAAAAAAACTGGGTCTGTCGGAATGTGAGCCTGCAGATAACCATCAGCATCGGCATTGCCGAGGGACGCCAGGAAATGTCGGATGGTGAAGCCTTGCTTAAAAAGGCCGATGACGCCTTATACGAAGCAAAAGCCAGCCGCAATCGAGTGATCCTCTACGAATAAGGCACCTGCTCTTATTTATTCAGTAAGCCTCTTCACCAAACGCTGCGTAGCGGCTGCCAGCAAAGACTCTGCCTGCACCATCGCCTGCTCCGTACTCATTCCCCTTGCCATGGTCTGCTCGCACAAAGCCAGGCCGACCTTCCTGCAACGAGCCGGGTCCAGCAACACCCGCCCAGCCAACACCGCTACTTTTACTGAATGACTTCGCACCAATCGCGCCACCTCACCGACTATCTTGCCCTGCACAGACTGCTCATCAAGGCATCCTTCTCCAGTAATCACCCAATCCGCATCGGACAGCGCTTTTGCTAAGCCGACCACATCCAGAACTCGTTGCGCCCCAGAAACAAGTTCAGCACCCAAGAAAGCTCGAGCACCAAAACCGAAACCACCAGCGGCCCCGTCCCCCGGGACTTGAAAAGCCGGCAAACCGAATTGGCGTTGAACCAACTCCGCTAAATGCTGCAAGCCACCGTCGAGTTCAACCACCATCGCCTCATCAGCACCTTTTTGCGGCCCGTATATATACGCGGCCCCTTCCCTGCCCCACAGAGGATTGCGGACATCGCACCAGGCTTCGACGGGCGGCAGGTTCAGTTGGGGCCTCTGCACTCGGGTAATCAGTCGAAGCCCTCCGCCACCAAGTGGAACCTCACAACCATTGACATCCAGAAACTGCCAGCCAAGGGCGCGGGCAGCCCCGGTCCCTCCATCAACGGTGGCACTGCCCCCCAAAGCCAAGATAATCCGACTGGCACCGGCTTTCACGGCGGCGGCGAGCAATTGGCCCGTGCCATAAGTGGTCGTTAGCAGGGGGTTATGCTGGGCCTTTTTGAGCAAAGTTAAACCGCTGGCGGCGGACATTTCAACCACGGCAATATCCCCGGGAAGCCACCCGAAACAGGCCTCAACCTTGATATCAGGAAACGGTCCGGTCACCCCCTGAACGACCCGCCACTGCCCGCGACGGTTCTCAACCAAAGCCGCTGCCGTACCCTCACCACCATCGGCAAGCGGTAGGCACTCGACCTGCCAAGCCGGACGCAGGGCGTGTAGTATATCAGCCACTACCCGGCAAACGGTTTTGGCTGACAAGCTGCCTTTAAAAGAATCAAAGGCCAACACAATCTTCATTACGACCCCACTGTTTAGCCCGAGTTACTGCGTTGTTCAGGATTACTGCGCGACAATCTTGGCGACAATATCAAAGATCTCTTGCTCCTCGATCCAGAGCACAAAACCATTTCCCTTCTCGTCGCTACCACAAAGATAACCCACCCCATCGGACTCACCCCCACAGATCTTGCAGGAGGTATGTACTTCCAAAGGATGGTTTTTATCTATTTTCATCATAATTTGTTTTCGCGACATATTTCCTCCCGTGAATTTCGCAGACGACTATACAGAGCGCGGTTAATTCCTGCCCCAACACTTAATATCAGCGATATAGCCACAAGATTCTACTGCTAGACTTACAAAACAATCTACATGCAGACACAAATGAGTCTAAAAATAGAGGTTGCTTTTTTCTGCCAAGACAAATCAATAAAACTGAAACAAAAAATACTCTCCATCAAAAAACAGCCTCCACCGGCTGCGAAACCAATGGAAGCTATTTTTTCCCCTGCCGTAAACATAGGCAAAAAGTCAGATTTCAACAATGTGGGTTCGGTTGCGCCCGATTCTCTTAGCCTGATAAATCGCCTTGTCGGCCGCGTCAAACATGGCCCTTTTATCGATTTCAGGATTCTTGCTGTTGAAAGTTGCACCGCCCACGCTGATAGTCACCTGCAGCGACGCTTGATCGGCGGGGATAATCAGCTCTTCAATACCACACCGGATTCGCTCGGCAAAGACCTCGAGTCCTTCCCGACCTGTCTCAGGCATGATAACGGCAAATTCATCGCCACCATAACGAACAACGATATCGGAACCACGCATAATCTGAACTATTTGCTCGGCCACCTGATGTAAAACCATATCTCCGGCCAAATGACCAAATTTATCGTTAATCTCCTTAAAATTATCTATATCGAAAAACAACAGCGACAAGGCATGCTCATGGCATCTGGCTCGTTCTAATTCCTTATTTATTTCCTCTTGAAAATAGCGATTATTATAAAGCCCGGTTAATTCATCGCGATACGCCAATTCACGATATTTTTTGTTCGCATCAATCAGCTTGCTAAGGTGCTTCCTCGATTCCTCCTTGGCCTGCTTCAAATCCATTACCAATTGTTCATAACTACAGTTAAGCTCACCCAGTTCCTGGTTAGCCTCCTGCAACATCTCGGACAAAGGCCGAATGTCGCCGCTGGGAATATCGAAAAAATCCATCACATCGTTAGCCTGACTGGCCACATTGTCGATCAGTTCCTTGATCTCTTGTTCACACAGCCCGTACTGACCGGTCAGGGTCTTTACGATTTCCTCCACATTAATGCTGCTTTGGCTGCCGTGATAAATGGCGGAGATCCTGTCAGCCAGGGTCAGAATATCCACAGTCACCCGATAGCACTGCGGCACATTATCCTGACGATGGTGAAAAAACACTGGCAGATATATACTTTCCGGCAGGCCCCATTCCTTGAGCAGTGCACCTCCGAGTTCGGCATGGCACAAGCCGAGCAACTTTTGCTCAATATCGGAGCCAGAGGCTCCGGAACGGTTCTTCATTGCCAACACTTCCATATAAGTATCGCTACAGTGGTGAAAAAACACCAGCACGCCAAGATCCTGCAGAAGACCGCTGACAAAGCTATCATCACTGTCACAATGAACCAGGGGCGCCAGCATCTTAGCCGCCACCGCCGCAGTCACCGAGCGTTTCCAGAAATAATGCAAGTCGAAACAAGTATCCGACTCGCCCTGCATCTGGCGAACGATGATGAAAGACAGCGCAATGTTTTTCAAGGAATTAATGCCAAGGATCGCCAGAGCATTTTCAATATTCTTAATCTGACCGCCGAAACCATACATGGACGAATTAGCCACCCTCAGCAATTTGACGACCAGAGCGGGGTCAGCGGAGATGATCTTGCCCAATTTGGCGAAGCAGCTATCTTCGTCCTGTACCGCTTCCAAAATTCGCATAACAATGTTTGGCAGCGACGGCAGTTCGAACTTACGACCGGCCAGCGCCTGCACCTCGGAGATATCCTGCATAATGGTCAACCCCTTGATTGGTCAATGTTTGAGTCTTGCTGGTTTTCTATTGATGTTGTGGCAAGACAAAAAACAACATCAATACAATGGATACAAAAATTAACAATTTATATAGATATAAGTTTACAGCCTATATTGCAACCTTAGAATTACCTGCCAGCCACTTCGACAAACACAAAAAAGCCTAAACAGACCGTCAGACATCTATTCCATAGCCACGACAAAGCAGGTGCCGAATCCCTGGTCCTCGATAGACAACCGGGCCGCTTCAGCGGCATCGAGGCTGGGATATTTACCAACCCGTACGCGAAAGTACTCGTTACCGTTTACCTGGCTGCGGCAGATACTGGCCAGGCCGTATTGGTCGCGCAGCCTGGCCACCAAGACCTGAGCATTGGCATCGGAGCTAAACGCTCCCACCTGCACAGCATAACTGCCGACTGTCTGACCGCTGGTCTGGCGATAGACGACCCGGCCCGTCGCATCCTGTTCGCGAAAACCAAGAGCCTCGATCCGAACCGGTGCCGTGCCCGGCCCGACAACACCGAGCTTGTCTGCCGCCGAATAGGAAAGATCGATAATGCGCCCTTCAACAAAGGGGCCGCGATCGTTAACCCTTACCACGGTCTGGCGGCCGTTGGTTAAATTGTACACACGAACAGAAGTGCCCAAAGGCAAGGTCTTGTGAGCGGCGGTCATGGCGTACATGTTATAGGTTTCGCCATTGCTGGTTTTACGTCCGTGAAATTTACGACCATACCAACTGGCCAGACCTTGTTGAACAAAGCCCTGATGACTGGCAAGAGGCTCGTAACGCTGGCCGTTGACGGTGTAAGGTTTCTGGTGGGGCTTCAGGCCGGCGGTGGCGGGGCTATCCAGCACTCGGGTCTGATAACCCCCTCCACAAGCGGTGCATAGCAGCAGAGTGCAACCGACAGCGACTGTTCTAGAAATACGCAGACAACTCATACCGATTTTTACCTCCGCAGACACTCATTACCGATAGCGAAACAACCCATTTCATCCCATCTAGCGTCCATCCGGAAACTATGAATAAAAACTATCTAGCTGCTAGAAACGATTCAACCTCATTCAAATTGGGGATGGCGGTCCGACCGCCGGGAGCTGTAGCCTTAATAGCGGCGCAGGCGGCAGCAAATCGGACCGTTCGGGACAAAGACCAGTTTTGCAGCAAGCCGTACAGATACCCACCGTGAAAAACGTCGCCGCAACCGGTGGTGTCAACGGCCTTCGCGACAAACGCCGCCTGATAAAAACTCTGGCCATGCTGACACAGGGTGTGACTGCCCGCATCCCCATCGGTAACGGTGGCCGCCTTGCAACCGTAGGCTAGCAACAGCGGCAAAACTTGTGGCAACGGGCGCCCGGGAAGCAGATGCTCTGCGAAGCGCGCGAAAACCACCGGATAATCGATCAGAGGCAACAACTCTTCGATACCCGGCCGCCAACTACCGCCATCGAGCACCGTAATCACGCCGTTTCCCCTGGCCTGCCCTGCTGCCGCCAACGCCGCTTCCAGTTGAGAACCGTCCAGATGTAACAAACAACTGCCGTGAATCAGCTCGATGGGCAAGTCTTTCACACTCAAGGGTCGACAATTGCCACGATGACAAAAAATAGTGCGCCGGCCACCATCCTGTTCAACGGCGATAAAGGCAAACTGGCTGCAGGCTGTGTCATCGACCAGCAGATAACGGCAATCGACCCCTTCGTCTTTTAAACCGCAACAGATCCGGCGGCCGAACTCGTCACCGCCGATGCATCCGACAAAGGCACTGGCAACGCCGAGTCGGGCCAAGGTCACCAAAGCGGTGGCCACCGGGCCGCCCCCTTGGATGAGGACGCTGTTGAGATCGCACTTGCTGTCTATGGCTGGATACTAATCCAGGCTACCGAGAACATCCAGGGAGCATTGCCCCAATCCAACCACCGCCATCGTTTGTTTCGCCACAGAGATCTCGTCGGAAACTGGTTTATTCCTCGATAAAGCTCATGGCCCGCAGCTTTGCATAGCGCTGCTCTTTCAATTCTTCGGGCGAAAGCTGCTTGAGTTCATCAAGATGCTTTTTGAGAAAGTCTTTTACCAGCTTCGTAGCAGCGGCATGGTCGCGGTGAGCGCCACCCAGCGGTTCGGGGATCACATCATCGATGACACAACCGAGTTTGTCGATATCCCGAGCGGTCAATTTCAAAGCTTCGGCCGCCACATCGCCCTTGGCGCCATCCTTCCACAGGATAGCGGCGCAACCTTCCGGAGAAATCACCGAATAGACCGAATATTCCATCATCAACACGCGATTACCGACGGCAATGGCCAGCGCCCCTCCCGATCCGCCCTCACCGGTGACCGTAACGATAATCGGCACACGGAGGGCAGCCATCTCGCGCAAATTACGGGCAATGGCTTCGGCCTGGCCCCGCTCTTCGGCACCGATACCGGGAAAAGCCCCCGGCGTATCAACAAAGGTGAAGATCGGTAGACCGAACTGCTCAGCCATCTTCATCACCCGCAGGGCCTTACGATAGCCTTCGGGATTGGGCATGGCGAAATTGCGCAGCACCTTTTCCTTGGTATCCCGCCCTTTCTGGTGGCCGATAATCGCGCAGGGCTCGCCGTCAAAGCGAGCGAAACCGCAGACCAGAGCGGGATCGTCGCTATAGAGACGGTCACCGTGGACCTCGAACCAGTCGCTAAAGATATGCTCAACAAAATCAAGGGTAAAGGGGCGATTGACGTGCCGGGCCAGTTGGGTCAGCTGCCACCGGTTAAGATTGGAAAAAATCTCCTTGCGCAACTTCTCCGCCTTCTTCTCCAGCTTCTGAATGTCAGTGGAAAAATTGACTTGATCAGTGGAAAAGTCGCGCAGTTCGCAAATCTTATGCTCGAGTTCAGCCAAGGGTTTTTCAAAATCAAGATAAAAATGCATCAGCATCTCCTGACTGCCCCTCTATGAGATGGCAGATTTAAAATATAGCAGGCCCTTGCTGGACGGCCTGACAAGCCCATCGACAGACAAAAGACAACCGGACAGGACCGTGGCCAACGTGGACCAGCTTTAAGCCCGTTTAACGATTTCAGCCGAAACTGAAAAGGTCGGCAAAAACACCTTTCAGCATTTGCAAGTTAGTATCCATCCGGCAACTATAAATGGACACAATGCCGTTTTCATATGGTCAACGAACTATTCAAACGTTACCACATTGTAACCGAACAACCGTTCTGCTTCTTCCATTATTTCATCGCTGGCAGCTACCAGCAGATCGTCGGGCAGCTTAAGCAGGGTCTCGCTGCGATTAGGAATCAGCAACCGTACCATAGCTCGGCATTTGCCACGATGACGAGCCACGATATCCCGTAGCGCCCGCAACTGATCGCTATCAAGAGCGGTGGTGTTAATACGAAAATTGACCCGGGTGGTCTGCTGCAGATTGACATCCTGCAGAGCCACGATCTTCTGGGCCATAAGCTTACAGGTTTCTTCACCAACATCGAGGGTGCCGGAAACCAGTAACGGCGCTTCGCCTCGCAGCAGCTCCATCGAAGCCTGGTAAACCTCGGGAAAGACCACCATCTCCACGAATCCACTCAGATCCTCCAGAGTAACAAAGGCCATGCGATCGCCCTTTTTGGTCACCAGCTCCTTAAGCCCCGCAACAACGCCGCCCACCTGAACCTCCTCCTTGTCGGCTCGCTCCTGCAAGCCTGCGGTATCGCAACTGGCAAAGCGTTTCAGTGTATCGGCATAACGATCCAGCGGGTGGCCGGTAATATAGAAGCCCAAGGCCTCTTTTTCAAAACCGAGCAACACCTTTTCTGACCATTCCTCCACATTCGGCAGTTGGCCGTAGCCATTACCCCGATGGGAAACCAGTTCTTCGGTACCGAACAGCGATTCCTGACCTGCGGCTCGCTCCCGCTGAATCTTCTGGCCAACCTCCATGGCATCTTCCAGCATCGCCAGATACTGGGCACGCCTGCCTCCCAGGGAGTCGAAGGCACCGCATTTGATAAGGGCTTCCGCTACTTTTTTATTGACCTTGCGCAGGTCAGCCCGTTCGCAGAAATCGTTGAGGGTGGCAAAAGACTGGTCCTTGCGGCTCTCCATAATCGCTTCGACGGCAGCGCCACCGATACCCTTAACCGCGCCGAGACCGAAACGTATCGATTTGTCGTGCACGG
>CAZKQY010000431.1:0-2643 GCA_964555005.1 uncultured Syntrophotalea sp.
GAAAAAACGGGGATCAAAGCACTCCGTTGAGGTGACTTACCAAGCCCGGCAGGAACTATTCAGTCCGGCGGAACGTTCCTTCTTCGGGGTATTGGAACAGGCAGTTGCGGGAAGGTACCGCGTTTTGGGTAAAGTGCGTTTGGGCGATCTGGTCCAGCCTGCCAAAGGTCTTTCCACTGGCAAGCGAACCGGTGCCTGGAATCGCATTCACCAGAAACACGTCGACTTTGTCCTCTGCCAGCCGGATACCTTGGCCGTGGCGGGGGTGGTGGAACTGGACGATGCGTCACATCGGCGCAAGGATCGGGTCGAACGGGATGAGTTTGTCGATAAGGCACTGAGCACCGCAGGTATTCCCATCGTGCATTTTGCCGCAGCCAAAGGATATTCGCTACAGGAGATCACGGCGAAGCTGGCGGAGGTTTTGCCTTTGAGCTCAGGGTCATCTGAGCCTGTTGCCTTGTCGGGTTCCGTTCAGGCGGTGCAGAAACCGCTGGCATCGGCGGCTGAGCCGGTTATTGAAATGATTGCCGAAAATGTGACTGTTGAAATGCCGCAAGATCAAGCGAGTGAGCAGGTGTCACCCATCTGTTCGGCCTGCAGTTTTCCGATGGTGAAACGGTTGGCTAAGAAAGGACCGAATGCCGGCACGTGGTTTTGGGCTTGTTCGGCGTTTCCGAAGTGTCGGAAGGTAGTGGCGATTGGGGGCTAAGGAATATGTTCCCCAAAATCGGCCATAGCACACGAAAATGACCATTTTTTGAGTGATTATCTTTTAATTTCAAATGGTTGGTTTGGTCCAGTCTCAGTCCTGGATAGTTGAGGAGTGTATTTATGGATGCCAGGTTTTGCTCTGTCTGTGGTGTTTCGCTCGAAAGTGGCGTTACTGCCTATGGTTTGACGTCAGGGGTTATTTCGGCGGCGCATTTTGGTTTTTTGATGGACGATAATAGCGATTGGGATTTGTTTTGCCCGGCTTGCATGAACACTGTGGATCGGTTGGTCTCAGAATTTAAGATGGCTAAGACAAAAGGATGAGATGGTCTGAGGAGGAGTTGCGGTTAGCTTTAGCCCTTTATTGCCAGTTACCTTTTGGCAAGATGCATTCACGGAACCCGGAAATCATTGTACTTGCGGAAAAAATCGGGCGCACGCCTTCAGCTGTGGCTATGAAATTGGTGAATTTTGCCAGTCTCGATCCAGCGATTGTGGCATCAGGGCGAACTGGGCTAGGAAATGCTTCCGCAATGGACAAGATTGTTTGGGGAACGTTTCAGCAGGATTGGGAACAGGAACTTTTATCGGCTGCAAGCCAACTGGAACCAGCTACGGTGTCGGTGGTGGAAGAAGGAGAGACTTCACGACGAGCAGAAGTTGAAATCAGGACCAAACAATCACTTTTCCGGAGAATGGTGTTGAGCAGTTATGCCGGCAGGTGTTGCATGAGCGGTCTTTCCGAGACTCGGCTTCTCGTGGCCAGCCATATCGTGCCGTGGGGCGAGAGCCGTGACCACCGGCTTAATCCTCGAAATGGCCTTTGCTTGTCGGTGCTGCATGACAAGGCGTTTGACCGAGGATTGATCACGGTCAGCCCCGATTTGACCGTGAGGGTTTCATCGGTGATCAGCATGTTGCGTGACGATAGTTTTGTTCAATCAACACTGGTGGTGATGGATGGTCGAAAGATCAACCTGCCTGAAAAATTTAGTCCGGCGCCGGAGTTTTTGGAATGGCACAATCAGTATGTTTTTGTCGATTAGGATAGCTACGAAAGTTTCTGAGTGCCAAGACTAAACGGCCAGCAATTTGAAAGTTATTTCGATAATATGAAACACCTTCACGTCACCTGCGCCATCATCGAACGAGACGGGCTTATCCTTGCCGCACAACGAAGTGCCGACATGAATATGCCGTTAAAATGGGAATTTCCTGGCGGCAAGATCGATTCGGGGGAGACGCCGAAGGAATGCCTAAGACGGGAAATCCTTGAAGAAATGGGCATTCAGATTCGCGTGCGGGAAAGCCTGCCGGCCAGCACTCATCGCTATCCGGCACTCACGGTAACGCTCTATCCTTTCATCTGCTTAATTGAGTCAGGGGAAATTGTTCTCCACGAACACTCCGCCATAAACTGGCTGCCTCCAAGTGAGTTGCATACTCTTGACTGGGCCGAGGCCGACTTGCCGGTAATCGCGGCATATCTATCGGCAAGTGATGGGGTTGGCGGTACGGTAGGTTAAGTAAAGGGTCCCGGGGTTACAATGGAAAAAACCATAGAGTTTTATAACCGTAACGCGGCGGGATTCTTTGAGGACACCGTGGGGGTGTCAAAAGCAATGGTGTCACAAAAGCAATGGTGTCAGGCTTGCAAGATGGTAAGTTGAAACAAAAGCAATGGTGTCAGGCTTGCAAGATGGTAAGTTTAAATATAATCGCCCTTTATCCAACCCGACGCTCGCCCTGGCTGCTGATGCAAGGGCCAGACTCAACACGGGGGACATGAGTTAGTCGCCCCTTGAATTTGTCCATCCTCGGAGATTTCAAGGTCAACCTTGACAAATGGTCATTCCAAAACAAAATAGGTGGCCTGTGGGGTTGGACTAAGGCAAGTTGTTGAAAATTTAAGAAATTCCCCGCAATTAG
>CAZKQY010000432.1:0-5704 GCA_964555005.1 uncultured Syntrophotalea sp.
AGGCGGCCTCGCCCGCCAGCGCGGTATTATTGGACGGCGCCAAGTCAGCCGAACCGCCCAGCAACAGCGGCAGATGAGGAGCCAGGGCGTTGAGCACCAGGCCGCTGGCCTTACGAGTCGCCATCGATCCAGCCTCCGAATCAAAGACCGGCAGCCACTGCTGCCAAGCGTCTGGTAGGCCCTTTTCAACCCCCTGTCGCCAATGTTCCAGCCGCGGCTCATTCTGGCGAGAGTCCAGCTGCTCTTGCCACTCTCGGACCAGAACCTGGCCTCGCTCCCTGGCCGAGGACATGTGTTTGCAAACCGCCTTGGGCATCTGGAAGCTCAGCTCCGGATTTCGCCCCAAAGCCCGTTTGGTCAAGCGCAGCTCTTCGCTGCCAAGGGGCGCACCATGGGCCGCTGAACTGTCCTGTTTATTGGGCGCCCCCTGACCGATATGGGTGCGGGCGATGATTAAACTGGGACGCGGATCTTCTTTGGCACAGGTGATGGCGGCATCGATTTCCAGTAGATTTTCCCCTTCGACCCGCAATACCTGCCAACCATAAGCAAGAAAACGGGTGGCGGTCTCATCGGAAAAGGCCAAATCCGTATCGCCCTCGATGGTGATGTGATTGTCGAGGTAAAGGTAAATCAAATTGCCGAGACGTAAATGACCGGCTAAAGAAGCGGCTTCTGCCGCCACCCCTTCCATCAGGTCGCCATCGGAACAGAGGGCATAGATGCGGTAATCGAACAGCTCTTGATCGACCTGTTCTTTCAAAAAACGAGCTCCCATGGCCATGCCGATCCCGACCGCAAAACCCTGCCCAAGAGGCCCCGTGGTTGTCTCCACCCCCGGGGTATGGCCAAACTCCGGGTGCCCCGGAGTGCGGCTGCCGAACTGACGAAAGGCTTTAAGCTCATCCAGGGACAGGTCATACCCCGTGAGGTGCAACAGACTGTAGAGTAACGCAGAGGCATGCCCGCAAGAGAGGATGAAACGGTCGCGACCGGGCCACTCGGGCTGTTGCGGAGCATGGCGCAAATGCCGCGTGTAGAGCAAGTAGCCAATGGGTGCTGCTTCCATAGGCGTGCCGGGATGTCCGGATTGAGCCTGTTCCACGGCGTCGGCTGCCAGCAGCCGAATAGTGTCAACAGCTTCTTTAGCTAGACACAGATCGATCGGTTCGCTGATCATACACATTTACTCCTTCTGCGGGGAAGTTGCCCATAACTCGATAAACTCAAGGGCCGCAATGTTCAAATGCACAATGTTCCTTGATGGCATCCCACCGTTGTTGGCGGGAACCGTGCCAGCGCCCCAGCAATCGTTCTGCCAAAGTGACTCCGCTTTCGGCTATTTCATCCAGACAATCGAGGAACAGAGTCTCATCGAAACGACTGCCTCGCTCCCGTTGCTGACGGATCAGCCCCTCCCGTGCCAGGGTCAAAATCTGAAACGCCAGGTCCCGCAGGGTATGGCCTCCCAATCTGGTCTTCAACCCCAAACGCCACGACTGCCGATAGGCCTGCTGAAAAGTCTCTGAATTATAAGCTCGAAACAGCCGATGGACTTCGGCTCTTGCCGCATCATTGTACAACAGACCCTTGGCCAAAGCAGCCACCGACAGGGTCAATCCCGGCGGCAGGCTATCGGCACTGCGTAGCTCAATCTGCGATCGCAGGCGCACCTCGGGAAAAAGAGTCGACAGATGCTGATCCCAATCGCCGAGAGTTGCTTCAAATCCGGCAAAACCTTCAGCTAGAAAACGCCGAAAGGAAAAACGTTCTCTGGTCATATCGAACAGCTGATCCTGACGAACAATAAAATACATGGGTATATCGAGAGCATAATTGACATAACAGCCCAAATCAGCGCCTTTTTCGAACAACCCCGGAATCAAGCCAGATCGATCCGGATCGGTTCGCGACCAGATCTCGCCACGGGTGGAAAGAAAGCCGCTCGGCTGACCATCGAGCAAAGGTGAATTGGCAAACAGTGCATAAAACAGGGGTGCCAGCAGTTGTGCCGCCTTCAATTTATCGATGCAATCGGCTTCGTCGGCAAAATCTAGATTGACCTGCAAACCGGCGCTCTGTTTCATCATATTCTGGCCCATATCGCCGGTCTGTTGCATATAGGCGCGCATTATTGCGTAGCGGGGCTTAGGTAGCCAATCGATACTCTGCAGGGGGGTGAAGGGCTGCACACCCAAGCCAAGAAAGGTCAGACCCAAGGGCTGGGCAGCTTGCAGAATATCGCTGACGTGACGGCAAAAATCTCTACGGCAGCAATAAAGATCGGGACACAAAGCTCCGGATAGTTCCAATTGCCCACCCGGCTCCAGAGTCACCGACGATTCCCGGCCCAGCAGACCGATCAGGCGGCCCTGCTGCCGAACCGGTTGCCAGTTTCGAGCAACGATCAACCTTTCCAGTAGCGTTTCGATACGCTGGTAAGAAGCCGCCTCACCGGTTTCAACATCGACGACCAACTTTTCCATCTCGGCACCGACTCCCCATTCCTCGCGAGGACGGGCACCGGCGACAAAAAAATCCCGCAATTGCTGAAAGCTGGTGACCGGTTGTTGGTAATGATCCTTAATCGGCGTAATCTGTGTCATCATATGCTGGTGAACTGCTCCTGGGGTTGGAAAATTGGTCTAAAACCACGCCTCCCGGCCAAAATTCATCTTAACAGCTGACAGTGCCGTGAAGCAAAGGGAACCTTACACGGTAAGTTTTTGAATTGTAGGAAGCAACTCAAGCTTGTCAAGCCTTTTCTTCCGCCGGCATGCGCAAATCGTCAGCTCTTGCCTTTTGCCCGACAGAACGCTATCATCCCAATATCCTTGATCGCCGGAGAAATTATGAACCCGGTTCGCCGCCTGCGCTTTTCCCTGTTTATACTGGTCGTCACCATCGGCCTGGGCACCATCGGTTATGCCTTAATCGAAGGCTGGAGTGCTTTCGACGCCCTCTACATGACGGTCATCACCCTGGCCACGGTTGGTTTCAGGGAGGTACACCCCCTGTCCGACCACGACCGCGCCTTTACCGTTCTACTCATTATCTTCGGTGCCGGCATCATCGCCTATGCCATCGGTAGCCTTCTTCAGTTTATGGTAGAAGGACAACTGCGGGCCATTATGGGGAGAAAAAAATTGGTGAAGCAGATCGACAAACTCCAGGGTCATTACATCATCTGCGGCTATGGCCGCATCGGCACTCTCATCAGCAGCGAATTCCGTTCTCGGCCAGTGCCCTTCGTGGTCGTGGAACGGGACCCGGAGCTATGCGAGAGACTTGCCGCCGAAGGTCTCCTGTTTGTGCAGGGGGATGCCACCGATGACGAAGCCCTGATCGAGGCCGGCATCCAGCGGGCAAAGGGCTTGATCACCGCAGTCGCTTCGGAAACGGCCAACGTCTATATCACCCTCACCGCTCGCGACCTCAACCCCGACCTCTTCATTCTAGCCCGCTGTGGCGAGGAGGGGACAGAAAAGAAGTTGATTCGCGCCGGTGCCACCAAGGTCATTTCGCCTTATAAAATAGGCGCCCACCGCATGGCTTGGGCGGTGCTGCGACCATCGGTGGTGGATTTCATCGATATTGCCGTTGGCAGCAAGAGCCTCGAATTGCAGCTGGAAGAGATACGGGTGGCTCCCGGCTCAACGTTGATTGACAAAACTCTGATCTCCTCCGGCATGCGCCGCGACTGGGGCATCATGATCATCGCCATTAAGAAAAACAGCGGACAGATGCTATTTAATCCGGAATCGACCACGCCTATTGAAGCCGAAGACGTGTTGATCACCATCGGTGAACCTCCGGCCATTCAAAAACTCGAAAAAGTCGCCTCCGGAGCCTGATATCATGAGCGACCAGCTGTATGTTCATATCCCCTGCGGTCAACTTGAAACGCTGCTGCCTCTGCTCATCGATCAGCGTCTGCAACCGGAGATCGCTTTTAAATGGTTCGACCTTGACCGTTCACCTGTGAAAATTACCGAATGGAGCCAAAAGCTGGCCGATGCCGGTCTGGCGGTCACCGTACATGCCCCTTTCATGGACCTCAACCCCGGCGCCATCGACCCGCTGATACGGGATATGACCCGCCGTCGCTTCGACCGCACCCTGCAACTGGCCGGACGGCTCAATGCCCGTAAAATTGTCTTTCATCCCGGGTTTTTCCGCTGGAACTACGGTGGCAATAATGAGCTGTGGATTGAAGCGAGTCTGCGCTTCTGGCCCGACTTCATTGCCCAGGCCGCAGCGCTACAGTGCCCGCTGGCACTAGAAAATATTTTCGAAGAATCTCCCGATACCCTGCAGACCCTGTTGGATGAAATCGACTCGCCCTGGCTGGGCCATTGTTTTGACATCGGCCACTGGCACCTGTTTAGCAAGGTCAGCCTGGAAAAATGGTTCAACGCTCTCGGGAAACATCTACATCATCTGCATCTGCACGATAACCACGGCGATCGCGACGCCCACCTGGCGATTGGCGAGGGCAGCGTCGATTTCGCAGGCTTGTATCGACTTCTTGACCATCAAAAACTTTACCCCACCGCCACTCTCGAAATTCACAACCAGAAGTCGCTGCTAAGAGCCGTCCCGACTATCGCCCCCCGTTTTCGCTGCTGATTCATCTCTGTCCCCCGTCATCAAACTAGCCCGCTGCACCCCCTTGACCCCGAAACGCTGCCGCAACTGATCCACCGCACCGTCAAGGGCTGACAATCGTTCTCTCTGTTCGACGCCAAACAATGACCCCTGAACCTCTTGCCCCTTCTGCAGCTGGCTGAGACTGATTCCAAGCAATCGCACAGAGCGCCGTCCCGCATCGGTACGAAGAAGTAATTCCTTCGCTACTTGAAGGATTGCCAGAGTCGAATCGAGGGCCGGATCGACAGTTCGGCGGCGGGTAACGGTGGAAAAATCTGCATAGCGAACCTTGAGTTGCACCACGCTCCCGACCAGCCCCTTCCCCCGCAACCGTGACGCCACACGCTCCGCCAAATCCAGCAACGATCGGTGTAACTCTATCGGATTCTGCAAATCATGTTCAAAGGTATCCTCATGACCAATGGAATGAGCTGCACTGGCAACCACCACAGGGCGCTGGTCCTCCCCTCGAGCCAGGCGATAGAGTTGCCGACCGGCACTATCAAAAAGTTTAAAAAGACGATCTTCGCTGAGGTGGCGCAAATCGGCAACGGTATGTAGTCCCAGCTTTTCCAGACGCTGGCAGGTCACCGGGCCGACCCCCCAGAGCCGCTTAAGAGGCAGGGGAAGTAAAAAACTGTCCGGCGGATCCGGAACCACAAAGAGCCCATCAGGCTTCTCATGGTCAGAAGCCAGCTTGGCGAGAAATTTATTGGTTGCCACACCGGCACTGATAGTTAAACCTGTCTCCTGCCGTACCAAAGCTTTAATCTGGGCTGCAATCTGCGCCGATGGTCCGAACAGCCGCTCACAACCGGTGACATCGAGAAAGGCTTCGTCGAGAGAGAGAGGTTCAATGCGATCGGTAAAACGGGAGAAGATGGCGAACACGCGGTCGGAAAACTGTCGGTAACGCTCCATACGCACCGGGCGCAACACCGCCGTCGGACAGAGTCTAAGGGCGTTGACCATGGGCATGGCGGAATGAATACCGTAGCGCCGGGCCTCATAAGAGCAGGCACAAACCACGCCACGCCCGGACCCCCCCCCACCC
>CAZKQY010000433.1:0-3459 GCA_964555005.1 uncultured Syntrophotalea sp.
TGGAACCAGCCGCGATGCTGGTCGCTGCCTTCCATATAGAGATCCGCCGGGGAATTGAGATAGTCCCGGTTTTCCAGAACTGCAGCAAAGGAAACCCCCGAATCGAACCAGACGTCAAGTATATCGGTTTCCTTGACGAATTCTCCACTGCCGCAAGAAGGACAAGTGGTGCCGGCAGGTATCAGCTCGCTGGCTTCTTTTTCGAACCAGATGTCGCTGCCCGTCTTCTCGAAAAGATCGGCCACGTGATGCATAAGCTTGCCGTCGGTCATGGGTTCGCGGCAACTTGCACAATAAAAGATGGTGATCGGCACCCCCCAGCTGCGCTGGCGGCTGATGCACCAATCGGGGCGTTTTTCGATCATGCCGTAGATGCGTTCCCGACCCCAACGGGGAATCCACTGCACATCGTGGATGTGCTGCAGAGCCTTCTCCCGCAGATCATTGGCTGACATGGAGACGAACCACTGCTCGGTGGCGCGAAAGATCACCGGCTTTTTGCAACGCCAGCAGTGAGGATAGCTGTGAGAGACCTTGCCCAGCTTAAGTAGAGCACCGACCTCCTTCAACTTGGCATTAACGGCATCGTTGGCCTCCGCCAGCTTCATGCCGCCGAACAGCTCCAGGTCGGCGACGTAACGGCCGTAATCGTCCACCGGGTTAAGAATTTCCAGCCCATAGGCAAGCCCGGCCACATAATCATCCTGACCGTGGCCCGGAGCGGTATGCACGCAACCGGTACCGGCCTCGAGAGTAACGTGATCGCCAAGAATCAACAAGGAGTCCCGCTGATAAAAAGGATGACGGCAAACCTTGCCCTCAAACAGCTTGGCATCAAAGGTAGCTAAAATCCGGTAGTCGTCAATAGCCAACTGGCTCATGACGCTGGTCACCAATCCTTCAGCCATCACCAACAGTTCATCGCCGACTTCGACCACAGCATAGGGTAGAGCCGGGTTGAGGCAAACCGCCAGGTTGGCCGGAATGGTCCACGGGGTGGTGGTCCAGATGACGAAAGACAGGGACCGGCCAGCCAGCTCCATCAACTCGTCGGGCAGCTCATCAGCAAAGGGAAATTTGACGAAGATCGACGGCGACGTATGGTCGGCGTACTCGACTTCAGCCTCGGCCAGAGCGGTGACGCAAGAAGAACACCAGTGGATCGGCTTCTTGCCCTTAAACAAACCGCCACTCTCAGCAAAGCGAGCCAGTTCGCGGGCGATAGAAGCTTCGTAGTGTTCGGTCATGGTCAGGTAAGGACGGTCCCATTCGCCAAACACACCGAGACGCTCAAATTCTTCGCTCTGAATTTTAACCCACTCGGCAGCATACTCGCGACAAACCTTGCGAATTTCGCACTTGCTCATCTCACGCTTCTTCTTGCCGAGCTTTTTATCGACCATCAGTTCGATGGGTAAACCGTGACAATCCCAGCCCGGCACGTAAGGGGCGTAAAATCCCTGCATACGGCGGCTTTTCAGCACCACGTCCTTAAGAATCTTGTTCAGCGCGTGCCCGATATGGATGTGCCCGTTGGCATAGGGAGGACCGTCGTGCAAAGTGAAATTAGGCAGGGTTTTACCTATCTCCTTGAGTTTCTGATAGAGCCCTTCGGCCTGCCACTTCTCGAGCATCTCCGGTTCCCGCTGAGGCAGATTGCCCCGCATAGGAAAATCGGTTACCGGCAGATTGAGGGTCGTTTTATAATCCATATCGTTGCTCCCGCGTCGCTTTCATGGGTGAAAATCAAGTCAATGAGATTAGCAAAACCACCATATAAGTACAAGAAAAAAGGCCTCCAGAAAGAGGCCTGAATTTCGGCATGAGATGCCCTGAGAACTTGCTGAACACTAGACGAGAACAACCAGGAACAAGGCATAGTGGTTTTTCAGGGATGAAGGCATACATAGTGTGTGTCGAAGGCCTGACAAACCACTGCAATATAGCAGAGTAAACTTTTTTGCGACGCTATCAACTTTCAACCTTGGTCAAACCAAGCAAACTTCTCCGCAACAGATGAGAGATATTGGTTCCCGACTGCTTGGCCAGCTTCTTCAGCAGCTCCATCTCGCGGTCGTTGATGCGGCAGGAGACAATAAACTTTTTAGGATTTTCAACAGATTTCCCCACAACACACCCTCCAATAAACTCTGTTATACAAGCCAGCTACAGACCAGACCGTCGACCAACTAGTTTTCATCCGGAAACGGCACTGTGTCCTTCCATAGTTTCCGGATGAACACCAACTAAATACCAACGATTATATATGTCACTGCAAAGCTGTTGCCACAACTGTATTTCTCACATAAATTTTTAAGTCATCTCAATCATTCCAAATACTTGCAATGTAGGACAGAAAACAATCACCGCTGTTGTCGATTTCTGCCCAGCGTCTCAATCAGACACAATCCGCACCGGAGCGCTACAATTTCACCCCCGCCAGTGACCATTGTATAGAGTAGGATGCCAACTGGTTCCCAGGAACCTGCCGGACTATACGAGCCAAAGCGAAAATTTGAATGTTTGAGAACAGATTGCAGCTCATTTGAAGGTTCATGCCTGAATTAAGCCGAGGAGGTGTAACGCAGACAGCGGTCAAAAGGACCAGAATCAGAAGACCGAATTAACCGTACAGGGCACTAACAAAAAAACGGCCACCGCACACTGCGACAAACGCTTTTTTTCCGAACCAGAGAGAATCAAAAGGATTAAGCAGAAACTGACGCCAGGCGATCCAGCAGGCGATGGAGGGTTTCATGCAGACGGTCAAAAACTGTTTGCGGTGCCGCCAACATCTGCTCGGCACTTTGTACATAGCTTCCGGGCACAATCTCCGCGCCGCAATGATCAATAAGTCGCCGCATACTCTCTGCGGTGACCTCCAAGTGAAACTGTAGGCCGAGCACCCTTTGCTTATACCGAAAGGCTTGCTGAACACAAGCGTTGCTACTGGCCAGACAAACGGCACCAGCGGGCAGATCAAAGGTATCGCCGTGCCAGTGATAGGCCTGTAGCGGTTCGTCCAGGTCACTGAAAAGATTCGACTGACGCCCGGCTTCGGTCAAGTGCAGGGGCCACCAGCCGATCTCTCTCTCAAAGCCGGCATAGACTCGGGAACCGAGCCGATCAGCCAGCAACTGGGCACCTAGACAGATACCGAGCAACGTCTTTCCGGCAGCCAAAGCCTGATCGATGCAGAACTTTTCCGACGCCAGCCAAGGGTGCTGCTGTTCCTGGTAGATATTCATCGGCCCGCCCATGATCAACAGCCAGTCGAAAGCATCCAACACCGGCAGTGCCTCACCGGCGTAGAGTCGGCTGACAGCCAAGGAGTGGCCCCGCTTCGCAGCCCAGTCGGCAATGGCTGCCGGACCCTCGAAGGGCACATGCTGCAGACAGTGAATACGCATCGAAGGCCGTTACCCCGCCCGCTTTTCCGCAGCCAACATGGTGTTACGC
>CAZKQY010000434.1:0-4655 GCA_964555005.1 uncultured Syntrophotalea sp.
TCTGTTAACCTATAGGGCAACATTTTCGCCAGCGGTGCGGTGTATTGATGGGCTACTGTAAAAGCAAAGCCTTCTTCCAGGGCGATGCCTTTGCGGCGCAGGGCCAAACCAAGCTCGAGAAAAAAGAATTCATCAAACACCAGAGAGCGTCTAGCCAGGTCTGTGCCGGTTTCCAATTGCTCGCTCAGAGTTTCTGCCGCAGGCCAATGGGCTAGTTGTAGAGCCTTGGCGAGGGGTAACAGGCCTTGGCGTTGGCGAATATCTTCGGGCAGCGGCGAAGATGCCAGTGGCGCGAAGTTTTCGACCACCTCACGCCAGATTTTTCGAGCGGTTTTTTGATGAAGCCCCTCGGTCAGGGCATATACCGGTAAATAACAGCCATAGGAAAGTGGATCGGCAGCGGTTAAATCAGAAAGAGCCTGACCGGGGGCAAGAAATTGCACCTCGGGATGATGAACTTCGCGGATGGCGCCGAAACGTTTGGGTTCTCCGATAAATACGGCCTGCCGGCCGACTAAAAAACGCTGTTTCATCAATGGTTTACGATAATGGAACCATTTAAGGCAGAGCTGTCCCGTGCTGTCGCTGATTACGACTTCGTAGAGTTTTTTGCGCTGTCGGGCGGTCTGGGACTCTCCTGCGGCGAGAATCTTTCCGGTAAATACCTGTATGCCTTGTTCATGAAGTTGAGAGATTTTGCGGATGTTGCGGCGATCTTCGTAACGCAGCGGAAGGGAATAAAGGGCGCTTTCAACATCAGAAAGGCCTATTTTAGCGAGTTTTTCGGCGATGCGAGGGCCGACTCCCCGTAATTGATGCAGGGGAGTGGCAAGATGCATGGAATTGAGTGATTGATAGTGGGTGGCGGACACCTGCCCTCCCCCTTATCTAGAGTCGTGTCATGCGTGCTGTGTCTGGCCAAGTCTTGTTTTTTTATCCTGCTCTGCTTCAAAAAAATCCCGATTAAGCAATGGCTAGTCGAGAATTTTTCTTCATTGATCAGGAAAAAAATTACGGCGACTTACCAGACCCCTCACATATGATATGACACTAGTCGTTGATTGCAGTATTGAGATCGCGAAGAAGGTCTTCGAGGTTGATACCATGAGCCTTGGCGCCCTGTTCGATACTTTCAAACTTAGCTGCGGCACAACCGATACAGCCCATATTGTATTTAATGAAAACCTGAACCATCTCAGGGCCTAAATCCAGAACTTCCCTAAAGGTCATATCTTTACTGATTTTTTTGCTCATGATCGGTCCTTTCGTAGACTTGCGGATAGGTCTATACGTAACGGATATCGGTGATTTCGTAGATCTTTGTACCGGAAGGTACGGAAATCCGTACCTCAGAATCGACAATGCGACCTATCAAAGCTCTGCCAACCGGCGAGGTAACGGAAATCTTGCCTTTTTTAATGTCGGCTTCGTCCTCACCAACAATCTGATAGGTGACTTCGTTTTCGATATCAATGTCGAACAGAGTCACGGTGGCACCGAAAAGCACCTTGTCCCCTGTCAGTGTGGCGGGGTTGATTACTTCGGCTCTGGCGATCTTATCGTTGAGTTCTTTAATGCGACCTTCAATAAAACCTTGGTTGTTTTTTGCAGCATCGTATTCCGCGTTCTCCGACAGATCGCCGTGATCACGGGCTTCGGCAATATCCTGTACTACCCTGGGGCGCTCGACGCGAACCAGCCGTTTTAACTCTTCTTGTAAATTTTGATAACCGTCTTCGGTCATAGGGATTGAGCGTGTCATACGGATATCTGTCCTTGTAAATAAAAAATCTTCGGGCGGGAAAACCCGCCCGAAGGTGAATGCTTTAATAATAGATGGATGTTCAGTTTTTAACGTTGCACATAATACTCTTGCAGCGGCGTGACGTCAAGGTTTTCTCGCTGCAAAGCCAACACTCCTGCCACGGCAGCTTCAATACCCGCCACCGTAGTGAAGTAGGCGAGGTTTTGCATCAGTGCCGAGCGACGAATGGAATAGGAGTCGGAAACTGAATCGGCGCCGAAGGTGGTATTAAAAACCATAGCAATTTCACGGCTCTTGATGGCATCGACGCAATGGGGACGGCCTTCTTTAACCTTATTGATGGCGGTCACCTTGATACCCTGCTCCTGCAGGTAACTGGCGGTGCCGCGGGTCGCCAGCAGTTCCAGACCCGCTACTTCAAGTTGCCGCATGGCCGCAACAATCAGCGGTTTATCGGCATCTTTGATGCTGACAAAGAATTTACCGGAAGTCGGAAGTTTTACACCGGCACCGAGCTGGGCTTTGGCAAAAGCCTTACCGAAATCAGCGTCAATGCCCATAACCTCGCCGGTCGATTTCATCTCGGGGCCAAGCAGAGTATCGACACCGGGGAATTTGACGAAGGGAAAGACCGCTTCTTTGACCGATATATAGGTCGGAGTAATTTCCCCCTCAATGCCGAGTTCGGCCAGGGTAGCGCCTGCCATAATTCTGGCGGCAATTTTAGCCAAAGGTCTGCCCGTTGCCTTGGAGACAAAGGGTACCGTGCGACTGGCTCGGGGATTGACCTCCAGCAGAAAGATGACGCCATCCTTGATGGCAAACTGAATATTCATCAGGCCGATTACTTGCAACTCAAGGGCCAGGGCCCGGGTCTGACGACGAATTTCTTCGACTAGTTTCTCGTCCAGGGAAAAAGGTGGCAAGACACAGGCTGAATCTCCCGAATGGATGCCGGCCTCTTCAATGTGCTGCATGATACCACCAATCACCACATCCCTTCCGTCGCAGAGGGCATCGACATCGATCTCGATAGCCTGCTCCAGGAACTTATCGACCAGGATGGGATGGTCCGGTGAGGCCTTCACCGCATTGTGCATGTAGTTACGTAGCTGCTCAACCTGGTAAACAATTTCCATGGCTCGGCCGCCGAGCACATAGGACGGCCGGACCACCACCGGGTACCCGATGCGGTCAGCCACTTGTTCGGCTTCTTCAAAGGTGCGTGCCAGACCGTTTTCCGGTTGTTTGAGCTCCAGTTTGTAGAGCAGCGATTGAAAGCGCTCCCGGTCTTCGGCGCGGTCGATGGCATCAGGGCTGGTGCCGATAATCGGCACTCCGGCCTCTTCCAGTGCCACGGCCAATTTAAGGGGAGTCTGACCACCGAATTGAACGATTACCCCTTCTGGTTTTTCGATGTCCACGATTTCCAGAACATCTTCAAGGGTGAGTGGTTCAAAATAAAGCCGGTCGGAGGTATCGTAATCGGTGGAGACGGTTTCCGGATTGCAGTTAACCATAATGGTCTCGAATCCGGCTTCGATCAGGGCCATGACGCCATGAACACAACAGTAATCAAATTCGATTCCTTGGCCGATACGATTAGGGCCCCCGCCAAGGATCATAATCTTGCGTTTGTCGGTGGGCAGGGCCTCGCATTCGCTTTCGTAGGTTGAGTAGAGATAGGGCGTATGGGCGATAAATTCGGCGGCGCAGGTGTCGACCCGTTTGTACACCGGGCGGACGTGCAGACGTTGTCGCAAGGCCCGTACTTCCCCTTCTTTAATCTGCCAGAGAACGGCCAGGCGCCGGTCGGAGAAGCCATATTCTTTGGCTTCACGCAGTGTTTCGGTAAGCTGTTGGTCATCCTTGATGGTGCGCGGGTTGCTCTCTACTAGCACCTTTTCCATCGCAACAATCTGAGCAATATTACCTAAAAACCAGGGGTCGATCGAGGTTTCCTGATGCAACTCATCGCAGCTGATTCCAGCGCGCAGGGCATCGGCCAGATACCAGAGCATCTCCCAGTTGGCAGTACGCAGCTTACTGTAGAGTAGATTGGTTTCTTCTTCGGAGAGGGCTCGGCCGTAATCTGCTGGTGTTGCATAGAGGCGACTTTCGAATCCGTAAGAACCAATTTCTAGTGAACGCATGGCCTTTTGCAGGCTTTCCTTGAAGGTTCGGCCGATGGACATCACCTCCCCTACCGATTTCATCTGAGTGGTCAGGGTGCTATCGGCCTGAGGAAATTTTTCGAAGGTAAACCGGGGGATTTTGGTGACCACATAATCGATGGTTGGTTCAAAGGAAGCAAAGGTCTCTTGAGTGATGTCGTTAGGAATTTCATCGAGGGTATAGCCCACTGACAGTTTGGCGGCGATTTTGGCGATGGGAAAGCCGGTAGCTTTGGAAGCCAGAGCCGAGGAACGGGAGACTCGGGGATTCATCTCGATGACCACCAGTCGACCGTCTTTGGGATTGATGCCGAACTGAATATTGGAACCACCGGTTTCGACGCCAATCTCGCGGATTATCTTTAAGGATGCATCCCGCAGAATCTGATATTCCTTGTCCGTCAGGGTCTGAGCCGGAGCTACGGTAATGGAATCGCCCGTATGGATGCCCATGGGGTCAAAGTTTTCAATGGAACAGATGATCACCACGTTATCGGCCAGGTCGCGCATGACCTCAAGCTCGTACTCCTTCCAGCCGATGATCGATTCCTCGATGAGAATTTCATCGGTGGGTGAAGCATCAATGCCGGCCATGGCCATAATCTCGTACTCTTCCCGATTGTAGGCGATACCGCCGCCGGTACCACCCAGGGTAAAAGAGGGTCGAATAATGGCAGGAAAACCAACGTCCTCGACAATATTCATAGCTTCAGCAT
>CAZKQY010000435.1:0-2170 GCA_964555005.1 uncultured Syntrophotalea sp.
ATGTCCCGGTCTTCCCAGGCAGGATTGCTCGAATCGTGGCGCATCCGCTGATAATAAAGGACAGTCATGACATCAATGGCCGACAAGCTGCCACCGGTATGTCCCGACTGAGAGGTATGGAGCATCTTGAGAATTTCCACCCGAAGGTGTCGGGCGGTGTCTTCCAGTTCCCGAATTTGCTGATCTGTCAACATCTGACGAAAACTTCCTTTCCTGGTTGCTGGTCTGCCTTCTACTGGCAGGCCGGTACGGCAAACGACCAACGGCCGCAGCCAAAAATCGATAAATAAAGCGTTGATGCGTTCGCAAAAACTCGTAAAAGGGCTAAGCAAAAAATACGGTCTACAAGGCCTGGATGACTGTCGGACCTACCATAAACCGACTATAAAATCGTCTGACCGGCTCTTTAAGGCCGACATCCATCGAGTCTGTCGAGGTCCGGAAAAAACACAATAGGGCGAACTTTTTTACGATACCCCTATTAATGAATCTGATAGCGACTATCATTTCCAGACAAATAAGCAAACACTACCTCGTCGATATCGATAGGCAGTTCGGCAACCTCCTGTGGTTCCGCCGCGGCAGCGTCCGGCTGCTCCTCGGACGGGGCGGCTTGAGCAGGAGACGCTAGGACCAGGGCGGCAATAGATTCATCAAATTCACCACTACGCAGCCGCCGCAGCATATTCTTGTGCTGCTCCTGCATACGACTTTCAACCTGTGGGTACAAATCCTCACTGCCAAGAAGCTCATCATAGGACTGCTTCAGCGAGCCAAGCACCGTGCCACCGCGAAACAACTGAGTAACTATGCGCGGATTCTTTTGCCCACCATCCTCAGTCTGGATATGGAAGACTTCGCCCTTATGTCGAAAGTTGTGATTAAATCCACCAATCATAAATCATTACCCCGCTAGAAGAAAAAGAGAGTCTCACCTTTGCAGAGTTACTTTTTCAACAACAGCTTAATTTTATCCACCGCCTCTAGGGCATCTTTCGCATAAAGATCGGCACCGATTGAATCGGCATATTCCTGAGTAACCACCGCCCCGCCAACCATGGTGAAAACCTTAACCCCAGCCTGGCGCAACGCCTTGATGGTAACCTCCATCTGTTGAATGGTGGTGGTCATCAAAGCCGACAAACCGACGGCATCCACCTTAAGCTCCTGGGCCTTCTCGACGATGGTCGCCACCGAAACATTCTTGCCCAGATCGATAACCTCGAAACCGTGATTCTCCAACAGGATACAGACAATGTTTTTGCCGATATCGTGAATATCCCCTTCCACCGTGGCCATAAGAATCCGACCGAGACCAACCGCCTCTTCAACCGTCAACTCTTGCTTAAGACGGCCGAAAGCAATTTGCATCGTCTCTGCCGAGAGCATGACCTGAGGCAAAAACACCTGATTGGCGCCAAACCGGTGACCGACTTCCTCCAGCCCCGGCATCAAGCCTTCATTACTGATCTGGCTGGCGCTCAGACCTTCGGCCAAAGCCCTTTCAATCAGCTCCACCACGCCATCCTGATCGCCCTTGATAATGGCTACAGCCAGCCGTTCGCGAATGGTTGCCTGCTCGCCCAGGGCCGCTGCCGGCGCTTGAGTGGCCTGCACACCGCTGTAAGCAGCGATATAGGCTTCGGCCCGCAGGTCTTTGCCGAGTAACACCATAGCCGAGCGATAGACGTCCATCATCGCCTCATCCTTGGGATTGATGATGGCGGCACCGAGGCCCGCTTCTAAAGCCATGGCGAAAAAGGTCGCGGACAGAATCGGCCGACAGGGCAGTCCGAAGGAGATATTGCTGACCCCCAGCACTGTAGCCAAACCGAGTCGTTGTTTAACCAGACGCAAGGTGTGAATGGTTTCCATGGCCCGCTTCTGTTCGGCAGAAACGGTCAGGGTCAGACAGTCAATGATGACATCCTCGCGAGCTAGACCAGCCTGCAGAGCCGCGGTAAGGATATCCTCGGCTACCGCCAAGCGCTCCGCAGCCGTTTCCGGAATGCCACCACCGTCCAGCGCCAGACCGATGATCGCCGCGCCGTATTTTGCCGCCAGGGGCAAAACCGCTTTGAGGCTCTTTTCCTCGCCGTTCACCGAGTTGATCAGCACCTTGCCGTCAGCCACCTTGAGAGCACGTTCCAAAGCAGCAGGATCGGAAGAA
>CAZKQY010000436.1:0-9841 GCA_964555005.1 uncultured Syntrophotalea sp.
CGTTGGTGATAGTTTGTTGGTCCGCAACCGCATTCTATCTTCCCGGCTTTGCTGGGACAACGAGGTTTTTCTATTTTTTTGCTGGTGGATCAGGGTGCAGCCCCACAAGCAATTGAACCTGTGGCAGGCCACACTTGTATGCCCCACACCTGGGCCATGCCCTATTTTACGCGCCTCACATCTGCGTTTTGCCATTCCATCGGATGAAATTAGATAGCACAGCATGGAGGGCAGGGAAACGGATAAATCATCTGCTGTTTATCTCCTGTTCCAGAAGGTCTTTGTCATGTACGTGATGCCTTTTATGCTGCCCTGCCTGGTCTGGTTTTTTTTGCTCAGCATAGGTACGATAAAGCTTCGCTATGCGTTGCGGTTTGCCATCGGTGATGGTGGATATGTTGAACTGACAGCAATGGTGCCAAGGGGATTGAAAATAACGCCAATTTTATAGATAATTGGCAACAATTCACAGCATTGGCTGTATCATTGCTGTCAGCTTGGCCGTTTGCGGCGGAGAGTGAACAAGCCTACCTCGTTTACAGCCGTCAGGGCTAACAAAACGCCTTTATCACCGTGCGGGTTCGGCAGGGGCGGGGGGTATTGGAAGAACTCTATATCGATAATTTGCCCGTTGGCGAATATTTGCGTTTGCAGGTGATTTCGGATAAAGAAGGTTAAAGGAGATATTTGTGGGCGAAGAGAATACTCAAAACCCCTGGAAGCTGCTGCGTTCGGAAGAAGGGGAGGAACTGCCGATTTTTAAGGTCCTTTATAACTGGATGAAAAATCCCCGTAACGGAGCAGAACTCAAGACGGTTGTGCTCGATGTGCCGGATTGGGTGACTGTTGCAGCGGTGACAACCGACGCACAAATTGTGCTGGTGCGCCAGTATCGCTTCGGTATCGCCGAGTTTACCACCGAGTTGCCGGCCGGCCTGGTCAATCCCGGCGAACCCCACAGGGACGCCGCGGTTCGGGAGCTACGGGAGGAGACCGGTTATACCAGCAACGATTGGGTCTATCTCGGCTGGGTACAGCCTAATCCCGCCTACCAGAACAACCGATTACACCAGTGGCTGGCCCGGGATGTGCAGCTGACGGATCCTTGTCAACTCGACGAGGGGGAGGATATTGCCGTTTCGGTGCTAAGCATGGAGGAGGTCCGCCAGGAGATCGCCACGGGGCGAATGCGTAACTCTCTGGCTCTGCTGACCCTGTCTCGCATTACTAATTTGTGGGTCGCTGATCCGGCTCAAGGCGGATTTCTGGAAGATTTTGTAACGCTGGATTCTGCCTCCCGCTGATTTTTGCCTGCGCAAAGACGGTTGTGTTAAAGCCAGGGGCTCTGTCGATTGCCGACCAGCCCTTTTTGATGATATTGTTCGTAGGTTTTTTTACCAGCCTTTCAGGCAACACAGTATACAGCCTTGATCTCAACTTTTGAAAGTATCGGTCGACCATGAATTATAACGAACTATTGAAAGCGAAGAAGATGCTGGGGCTCGGCGAACGGGCAAGCCTCAAGGAGATCAAGGACCGTTACCGGGATCTGGCCCGGCAGCATCACCCCGATGCCGGTGGGGAGCAAAGCGAGTCGATGCAGGAGATCAACGCCGCCTATGCACTGCTGCTCGCCTATCTGGCGGATTATCGGTTTTCTTTTGCCGAAGAGGAATTTTACGAACAACAACCGGAAGAGCGCCTGCGACAGCAGTTCGGCGACGATCCCCTGTGGGGCAATAAGTAGTCGGGGCGAAACTTTACACTTTTTCAACAACCTTCTGCAGTTTTTGATCATTTGGCCTTTTATGTGTCGCCGAAGGTTGGCAGCGGGATTTGGCCAGGGGGCCAAGCTGGTTGGGGGGAGTGGCGCGCATATGAAAAAATGCGGAGTCGATAACGACTCCGCATGGTGTCAATGGCCTACATTGAAACAGATTAGCCCCTGGTTCTGCGCCTGATCAAGCAAACGCCGCCAAGGCCCAACCCGAAGAGCAGTATCGTTGAGGGCTCGGGAACCGGCGCTACCGTCAGTTTCCAATCCTCAACCTCGCCCTGCCAAAAATCTCCGGTTGCCGTTAAATTATCAATGTCATCTGAAGCGCTTTCGCTGCAGGTTACACGGGCGCGCAACCATATGTCGCCAAGCAGTGCCTCTTCAGGGATCGTAATTGTTGCAAAGAATGACTTGCTGATATCGGCATTCCCGTCTCCATATGCGTAGCCAGTCTCATCGGTAAATTCCCAAGCATTTTGAAAGATTTGCTCATTCGTATCGCTGAAGTCGTCATTCCGGTTCCAGTCGATCCAGACTTTCAAATAATCCGCTTCATGTCTTCCCCAGAGCAGCTTGTACATGTCGAATCTGAACTCAACCGCCTGGCCAACAGTGACGGTATCGTGTCCCCAGCTGCTCCCACCATCCAGCGACCAAAAAACACCGTCATCTGAACTATCGTTCGGCTGCTGTACCTCCTCAGCATTCCAGATTGTGCCCAACCTCTGCCACTGTGCCGTTGAATGCCTTGCGGCAGCGTATTCCGGTGCATCTCCGTAATCGTATGAAGTAGCCAAAGCATTTCCCGCAAAGAGCAGGCATCCAAGGCTTAACCAAATAATTAATTTCTGCATGTGTTATCTCCTGCGAAGGATGTTGTTTAATGAGTATGCTGCGAAGAATGCAAACGCCTTGCCAATTACTTAATTTTAAAAAAACGTTAAATAAATCAGTCGGTTATTAAAGTGCATAAGGACCTTCAAGTTTTTGTTTGCCCGGTTAATCCACATGTAAAGGTTTTCGACAGAAGGTAACGGACTTGTATTATGGTTACTGAGCTATGGGAAATATGCCGTATTGACAATTCCTACCTTTTTAGTTGAGAATATAACAACGTTTTGCGACAGGGGAATTGAGCCACGCTTTGATAGTCGTGTTTACGAGAAACGGCCCTGAAGCATACATGCCTTCCGTGTGGTCACTGATCCTTCTTTCGGGGACCATTTCTTGCGGCACGATGCTGCTAACCATACACCTGTGAGGAGCGAAAATGAGTGATGTCAGCAAAACTTGGGAAAATCTGAACACGGCCGTTGTTGTCTCGGACCCCGATTTCAACGTGACCTATGCGAATAAACGGGCTTACGAACTTTTTGACGAACTGGATATTGCCGGGTTGGAAGTCGGTAAGAACATGGCCGGTTGTCATCAAGCGGAAACCATGGTCAAGCTGAAGGGCATTTACCAGGATTTTGTCGATAAAAAGATTAAAATTAACCATTTGACCATGGATGGTCCCGAAGGGACTCTGACTATTGTTAATGTGCCGTTTTACAATGGCGATGTATTAGGTGGGGTGGTGGAAATGGTCTTTGAAGGTTCGCTGGCCTGACCCTCTTGCAAATTGAATTTTGTTAATTTAAGTAAGTTTGCTAATGCTAAAAAGATAGAAGCCTGACGGGATGTTCCGTCAGGCTTCTATCTTTTTGGGGTCTTTTTAATCTCTGATCTGACGGTCTGTTATCAGTTGGCAACATCAATGATTCGGCCCAGAAAAGCTTTCATACCCATGTTTTCTCGCCACTTGCTACTGATTTTACTCATATCCCGGGTAAGTTGCGTGAGGTTTGCTAACGATTTTAAGACCGCCTGAGCCATATCATCTACTTCATGCCGAGGGTATGAGGTGGCACCACCGCCAACTTTATGAGCCATGTCGGCCATCCAGGTTCCTTCGGGGATGATGCTTGGCTTGCCTAAGGCCATGGCTTCAGAAAAAATCCCGGATGTCTGCAGGGCATAACCGGCGGGAATGTAGGGAATCAAAACCAGATCAGCTCTGTTCAACGTATGCTGATATTCCTCTTGGCTCATCTCTCCTCTGTGTATATGGACGCGCGTTTTACCTTTCTCACCGATTTCCTCTTCCCAGCGATTTGCCCAGCATTCAGGATTGGCTTGTAAAAGGAACTGGCAGACTGAGTGCTGCTCAAGAACCTGGTGAATTACTCTGCCCACCAGGTTCGAGCCTTTACGTTCCTGCATGTGGCCCAAAAATACTATTAAAGGTGGTTGCTTAAAAGAGGTCTCTGGAGAGGTAGTAGGAAACTCATGTTGGACCGGCAAGGGAAATAACTGCACTGGATACTTAAGAATTTGAGTCATGGTGCGGGCGAAGGCATCGCCGCCTGCAGATAACAAGAAGCGGTTCGGCGCAAGTTTCTTCTGCAGACGCTTAAAGGCGAATCGGTAAAATAGACCGGATTTTATCGGTATGGACCGTCCCTTTCGTTCGCCAAAGGGTTGGGTAATGTCGTCGATCATGAAATTTATTGCCAGGAAAGGTTTTTGATCTTCAGGTATCCGGGACAACCATAATGCCAGCCCCAGCATTTCGCGGGCTTTTGTAAGGGGCGAGACTAGTATGTCCGAGTCAGAGATTGTTCCGGGAGGCAAACTCAGTAACTGCCGGCAAATCGAGTGGCCAACTTGACGGAATTCCTGTATAGGACCAAGATAGCGTCGACGAAAAAGCAGCTGATAGGGGGAGTGGCGAAATAGAGGCAAGGCCTTTAGCTCGTCACGAATTACGGGGGCGACGTCGCGATGGGCCAGAATGATAGAGTCCAGACCTCGCTTTTCCGCCTCATCTTTAAAGGCGCGGGCTTCCATGTAGTGGTGACCGGTTTGGTTGATGAGACCGTGGGCCATAAGGATCAAGCGCATGGGGATTCTTTTCAGATGAATTTGTAGGTCATGCTGTCGTTTTGTATCACATGTTCCATGATTTGGTTATGTGGCTGATAAGTGCAGCGAGGACAGGTATGCAGGTCGATGGAATCATAAATTGCCCAGTGACCATCGCTGCTCCAGAAGTCAGCAATTTCATCCACTGAGGTTCCAACCCCCGTTGCTTCCAGACTCAAGTCACCCCGGCGGTCACAGCAGAGGCCCAGTCGAAAGCTTTCACTGTTTTTATTTCTTGGTGGCATAACGACACAGGTCATGAAGATCGCATGGCAATGATCAAAACCGTTGGCGGGGTTGAGGTTGTCATCGAATTTGTGAGTTATGCCATAGATACCAAATTTTATATCCTCCAGAGGCCGGATTTCCTCTAATACTTCCTTAAGACGTATGTTTTCGCCGTTAAGAAACAGGGCCGGTTTATGGGCGGATAATTTATCCCAGGAGGTACTGGCTGGTCGCAAATGAAAATTAGAGCAGCCAAGTTTTTTGGCTAAGTGGGCGGCAGGAACAATATCGTCGATATTGTCTGGTGTCAGCAAATATTTGTAAGAGACGCCAGAGCCGGTACGGTCTCTGCCTAATCGGCAGTTATGAGTTGCGGCATAGCTGGTTAACTGTTGGATGTTGTCTAACGTTCGCTCAAAACAGTCTGCCTGTTTGAGCCGCTGGAAGGTGGCGGAAGTGCCAGCGTCTACCGAAACACCAACCCAGGTACATTTGGACAAAGGTTCCAACAGTTCGGTCATGTTACTGCCGTTGGTTATAACTCCGACTTCAATTCCATTAGCCACCACTCGGTCGATGAATGAACCAATATCCGGGTGCAACAGGGGTTCGCCACCCCCGGCAATACAGATGGCTTCTACACCGGCCGGCCATTCTGGGGATCCCTGCCAAGTTGGCAGGAAGTCGGCAATATCTATCAGTGTCTCCCGGCTCAACATCTGATTGTTTTCTTCCAGAATGTACTCGGCGTTGCACCAGGCGCATTTAAAATTGCACTTGTTGATGGGGTCTATGGTGACTAAGGCCGGTTGCGGGATAGCGCAGCCACGCGCAATGTGGCGCCAACGGTAGACTTGAGACAGAAGTTTATAGCTATTGAAAGGATTCCACTTTTTAGCAATCGACCATTCTCGCAAGGATTATGCTCCCTATGTAAGTTAAATAGCATGATGCGTAGATCATAAGATCATACACAATATGCTTCATTAGAAGGTCTGTCGTCTAGGAACCTGTCGGATTTACCATGAACCGACTGCAAAATCGCCTGCCCGGCCCATATTTCCGACAAATTTCTAGTGAGGAACATTCATTGCCCGTTTATGAACGTAGCAAGCGAATGGGCCGGGGGCTTAGAACTGATCATTTTTCCCATCTAACAAATCTGGGGTAGAGAAACGATATCCGAGGAAAAAGCCTAATTACTGCCAAAGGCCCAGCTTGTTACAGCGGGCTTGGGTTTCGGCTGCCAGAAAGTCGGTCTTGAGTTTGAAGTCAAAGCGCCGGTAGACCACGGCAAAGCCTTTTTCAAGAAGTAGTTGGTTGAGCAATCGACTGTCCGGCAGATAGACGTAAGCCAGACACCGGTTATAGCTGTCGCGTTTTTTCTCTTCAGTTTTCAGCACCACGGTCTTTCCCTTAATCAATTTGATAAGGTAGGTTTTGCCTTCTTGGTTGATGCGTCGCAGGGTAGCAGGTTCGATTCCCCAGCGTTGGTAATAGCGATCCCGTTGAGAGGCTTTGTGCTCCGGCGCGTCGATACCGAGGAGCCGCACAGTGCCGATGCCGGCTACTTCGATGCTGTCACCGTCATAGACCCATTTAACCCGGCCGGACATTGTGTCGGCAGCGGCCAGGGTGGGCAGCAGGCAGAGTAGCAACGTTGTAGTCAGAATCTTGCATCGCAGCCGCTGGAGCATCAGGAACGGCCCCACAGCAGACGGGTGAAGAAACCGGTGAAAAAGCCCCAGATCAGATTGTATCCGAGGACGAATAGGGGGGTTAAGGTGCCGAGGCCAAGGCCCAGGGCTCCATAAGGGGTTTGGTTGGGGAAAACGTAGAAGAGCTGCCAGGCGGTGGGTAGCAGGCTGGCCCAGAGGCCCTTGCGAATCCAGTTGCTGCGGGCGCGGGGGTTGGCAACGGTGATGAAATAGGCCAGGCCCCAGAGGCCGCCCCAGATCAATCGAGGATAAAGCCAGGCCAAGGACCATTGCGGGGTCATGTCCACGCCGGCAAAGAGGGGTAGCTCGAGGTTGCCGCCGAGCCAGACGGCCAGGCTGGTGAACAGGGCACCGAGTAGTCCGGCGCAGAAACAGACACATAATATGGCCTTGGTGCGGTGCATGTTTTCTCCCAAAATATTGGTTTAAGAGAGTTCTTCGTTCAGACTGCCGGTACGGTAGCCTTCAAGATCAAGGGATATAAAGTGAAATCCGGCTTTTTTACAGTGGGCGATCAGGTCGCTGCGCAGAGGTTCTTGAATCAGTTTGAGTTGCTCGGCAGGCGGCACTTCGATACGGGCCGTGTTGCCATGATGGCGAACTCGGTAGTTTGTGAAGCCCTGCTGTTTGAGATAGGTTTCGCATCCTTCCACTTGAGACAGTGCCGTGACTGTGATGGGCGTGCCGTAGGGGATGCGGGAAGCAAGGCAGGCGAAGGCCGGTTTATCTGCCGTCGACAGGTTAAGCTGGTGACTTAGCTTACGCACATCTTGTTTGGTCAGGTTCGCTGCCACCAGCGGTGAAAAAATGCCTAGCTCCTTGATTGCGTCGCTTCCAGGGCGATAATCGCTAAGATCGTCCAAATTGGATCCGTCGACCAGACGAGAGAAACCGAGTATTTGAGTTCGGGCGAGGCAGGACCGCATCAGGACTTTTTTGCAATGGTAGCAGCGTCGGGTGTCGTTACGAACTACCTCAGGCGTTTGTAGCGGATCGATAGCTATTAATTCTTGATGAACGCCGAGTTGGGAGGCCAGGGTCTTGCTTTCCTTTTGCTCGCGAGTGGGAAAGAAGGGCGAAATGGCAGTTACGGCCAACACCTGTTCCGCACCGAGTAGATCTCTTGCCACTCGCAGCAGCAGGGTCGAGTCGACGCCGCCGGAAAAAGCCACGGCGACCGATTCGAGAGACGCCAGCTGCTGTTGCAGGGCGAGCCATTTGTCCTGCAGACACACGGTCAGTTCTTCACATCGAAGATGCCCGTGGAAAGATAGCGTTCGCCGGTATCGCACAGCACGGTGACCACGTTGTGGCCGGGACCGAGCCGTTTGGCCACCTGCAGGGCGGCCGCGACGTTGGCTCCGGCGGAGATACCGACGAAGAGTCCTTCTTCCCGGGCCAGGCGAGCGGTAGTGTCTATGGCCAGTTGGTCTTCGATGGCGATGATTTCCTGGTAGACGGTGGTATCAAGTACCTCCGGTATGAACCCGGCGCCAATGCCTTGAATACGGTGAGGACCGGGCACTCCTCCGGATAATACCGGCGAGGCTGCCGGTTCTACAGCGACGATGAGTACTTCGGGATTTTGAGCCAGCAGGGCGCGACCGACTCCGGTGATGGTGCCTCCGGTGCCGACTCCGGCAACAAAGGCGGAGACCTGGCCATTCAGGGCGGCAAGAATTTCTGGTCCGGTGGTCCGTTCATGTACGCGGGGGTTGGCCGGGTTGTTGAACTGCATGGGCATGAAGTATTTATTTTTATTGCTGATCTCTTGGGCTTTGGCAATGGCACCGCGCATGCCCTGGGAGCCGGGGGTCAGTATCAGTTCAGCGCCGTAGGCACTGAGCAGACGCTGTCGTTCGGTACTCATGCTGTCCGGCATGGTCAGAATCAGCCTGTAGCCCTTGACGGCGCAGACCAGGGAAAGACCGATACCGGTATTGCCGCTGGTGGGTTCGACCAGTGTGTCGCCTGGCTTGATGCTGCCATCCTGCTCAGCTTGTTCGATCATGGCTAAGGCAATACGGTCTTTAACGCTGCCGCCGGGGTTGGTCGATTCCAGCTTTCCCCAGACGGTGGCACTGGCGGCACCGGCCATTTTATTGAGGCGTACCAGGGCGGTTTGGCCGATCTGATCCAGGGAACTATCGCTGATGGGTATGGACACGGGAACCTCCAGGCTGGTTTATTAATAAAGGAGTTTTTTACTTAAATAGACTTTGGCAAAGCTGTCAAGGCTGAAATGGTCCGGTGCGTTTTTGTTGCCTGCTTGAAAAGCAACACCGGCGGATCGTCCTCAAGCGGCTACCCCTTTTTTTGTCCGGGTGGTAACAAAAAGGCGGCCATCTGGCCGCCTTTTTTCAGCTCATTGACATCAAGCCAGATTTTTCTTAATCCGTTCGATGGCTTCGATGACGTTTTCCCGGTCACCGAAGGCCGACAGCCGGTAATAGCCTTCGCCGCTGGGGCCGAAACCGCTGCCGGGGGTGCCGACCACGTGGCATTCGGACAGCAACTTGTCGAAAAATTCCCAGCTGGTCATTTTCCCCGGGGTCTTGAGCCAGATATAGGGGGCGTTGATACCGCCGTAGACGGTCAGGCCTGCGGCCTGCAGTCCTTCACGAATCAGGCGGGCATTTTCCATGTAGTAATCGATGGTCTGTTGAATCTGCGTCCAGCCTTCATCGGAGTAGACGGCGGCAGCGGCTTTTTGCACCGGGTAGGAGACGCCGTTGAACTTGGTCGACTGACGACGGTTCCACAGTTTGTTGAGGGAGGCCAACTCGCCCCCTTTAGTGCGGGCCATCAGCGCCTCAGGTATCACGGTGAGAGCGCAGCGCACCCCGGTAAAACCGGCGGTTTTGGAGAAGCTGCGGAATTCTATGGCGCATTTCTCAGCACCTTCAATTTCGTAGATGGAGCGGGGAATGCCCGGTTCGGTGATAAAGGCTTCGTAGGCAGCGTCGAAGAACAGTACCGCTTCGTTGGCCAAGGCATAGTTGACCCATTGTTGTAAATTCTCTTTGGTGGCCACAGCGCCGGTGGGATTGTTGGGGTAGCAGAGGTAGACGATGTCGACCTTTTCCGAAGGGATAGCAGGAGTGAAGCCGTTCTCCTCGGTGCAGGGCAGGTAGACCATGCCTTCGTAGTA
>CAZKQY010000437.1:0-4319 GCA_964555005.1 uncultured Syntrophotalea sp.
TGAGGCGACAGCCGACCGCTATCCAATTTACGAAAGGGCGGATTGGCCACTATCACCTGAGCGCTTTCGGCCCCCAACAAGCTGCGAATCTGGCGCAGATCCCCTTCGACAATGGTGATTCGATCTTCCAAGCCATTGAGCTGCACACTACGCCGGGAGCGCTCGGCCAGGGCCGATTGCCGCTCGACACCGATAATCCGCGCGGTAACACTGCGTCGGGCCAACAGCAGGGACATGACGCCACCACCGCTGCCGAGATCGACCACTGTCTCATCTGCGGCGACACGCGCAAAGGCGCAAAGCAGCACCGGATCAAGGGAAAAACGATAGCCATCCTGATGCTGAATGATTTTCAATCCGCCAAGGCCCAAATCGTCAAGGGTCTCACCCGGCTGCAACTCGTAGGACGCCTGCTGCTGATGGTCGGCCATCATCACCTTCAACCACCGCCATAAGAGTGAAGACCGCCAATAGCAGGAATAAGGTTAACTCCCAGATAACAAAACAGGGTCGCGGCAAAACCAAGGGTTGACAACCAAGCGGCCCGACGATCGCTCCAACCACGAGTCAGGCGGGCATGCAAAAAGGCGGCGTAGATAAACCAGACAATCAAACTCCAGGTCTCCTTCGGATCCCAGCTCCAATAGGTGCCCCAGGCATAGTTGGCCCAGGCCGCACCGGTGACGATGCCCAGGGTCAAAAAAGGGAAACCGATCATAATCGCCTTGTAATTAAGGGCATCAAGCACTGCCAAACTGGGGAGCAAATCGTCTGACTCGGCAGACTTCGACCCTGCACAAGCGTACTTGATCAAATACATGATCGACACAGAGCAACCAAAGGCAAAAGCGGCATAGCCGAGAAAACAGGTCACCACATGGTAGGTCAACCAGTTACTTTGTAAAGCCGGCACCAAGGGCTCAATAACATCATCGCCCCGCAGCTGAGCCCAACACATGGCCAGCAGGGCAAAGGGCACCACGAAGACTCCCACCGCCCGCTGTCGAAGCCGCAGATCGATAATCAGATAGATGAGCACAATGGACCAGGCGAAAAAAATCACCGACTCATAGAGATTACTCAGGGGAACATGGCCCATCGCCCCGGGCAAACGATAGGACTCGATCCAGCGCAGACCGATAGCGGCACTGTGGGCCATGAATCCGCACCAGACCGTCACCACGGCCAGGGTCCCAAGACGCCGATTCCGCAACAGCACAACCAAGGCCAGCAGCACCATGGCAACAAAGTAGACCGCCGTGGCCAGATTAAAGAGTTGCGCACTGCTCATGACTGAACCTCCTTCGCCGAAGGATTATTTGTTTTAAGCTCCGCCGCCAATTCCTGGCACACCCGATTGAAGATACCGGCAAAGGCCGGCTGATTGCGATGACTACTGCCCGCTATTTGCACCTCGCAGCCTGCCGCCGTCGACCGAATCGTAAGCCACAGGCGCTGATGAGCCAGACTGAAAGCACTCAACGAACCAACCACCAACAACAACAACAGACAACCGAGCCAGACCAGCCGCACTCCGGGGTCCCGGGTCACCTGCAGACGGGTATAGTAGCGTGCGTCAACTCGTAACAGGCGCAGGCGATAGGCAGATCGGTGATTCATATCCTCCGACAGTTCCTGCATGGCGGCAATGGCCGACAGGCGTTGACCTTTGGCGGTATGCACCTCAAGTAGCACCGCACCGCCCAGATCACGATAGGCCGGCGCATAATCCATAACCTGCAACGATCCGCCGTCGGCCAGGGACAACACCTGTCCCGGCCGTCCCACCATTTGCACCTCAGTGCCATCGGGCATCCCTACCCGCAAATGGAACAGAGGCATTTCCGCCAGACCGTAACTCGACTGGTAAAAGTTCAAGCCACGGTAATGCAGCGGCTGATTGACCACCACCGGCAGCCCTGTGTAACCGGGCACTTCTTGCCCATCTTCAAGAATCGTCAGCAGACTGCGATATTCCCGTATACGGGCACTTCCCTCGTAATAGCTCACCGAAAAGTCGTCGCAACGCAGACCGAAACCGAGCTCAACAGGCACTTGCCCTTCGCCGCCCGACAATTGGGTAACCGTCTCCCCTTCCATCACGGAAACAAAAGAATCAAAACCGAACCAGGACCCGACCAGGGCACCGAGAATAATGAGCAGAATAGCCAGATGGGTGACATAGGCACCAAAACGGGCGTAACGGCGCCGCTCGACAAACAAACAGATTTCCAGCTCCGGACCGACGGCCTGCCGTGGGCGGGAAAACCGTCGACGCAGCAACGGCTGCAATCGTTTCGCAGCCTCGTCAACAGAGCAAACTGACTGCAGCGCAGCCTTATGAGGTAGGCAACGCAACAAAGCAGCATCGGCCACCAGAGGCGGCCGAGTGACAGTACGCCAGACCGCCGGCAGTCGCCGCAAAGAACAGATGATCAGATTCAACACAAACAGGCCAAGCAAGGCCATGAACCAGACGGAGTGGTACATATCGTCCAACTGCAACCACTGAATCAGTTGAGCCTTATCACCGTAATATTGTTGATATTGAACCGAAGAAAGCTTCTGCGGAATAACCGTGCCAAGGATGGAGGTTGCGGCCAGCAGCAACAAGGTGACAACGGTCAATTTAAGGGAGCTAAGGAAGAGCCAAAGGGGTGAAGATAGACGTGGTTTACCGGACATGGCAGCTCCTGAAAAAACGGCCGTGCAAAAACACTTTCGCCTTTTGCACAGCCGCTGTAACTACAAAAAACTACAGACCGTCGGTAACCAGACGTTCTTGAACTGCTGCAGATTTAACTGTCACATTCTCGGCCATTTCAGCCTTAAATTCGACCAATTTGACGGCCAGGGCTGCATCACCGGTGGCCAGCAGTTGAACGGCGAAGATACCGGCATTGCGGGCCCCGGCTTTGCCGATGGCCATGGTCGCCACTGGAATGCCGGCAGGCATCTGCACCGTGGCCAGCAAGGCATCAAGACCATTGAGGGCCGAGGCATCGATGGGAACGCCGATGACCGGCAGGGTCGTTTCGGCCGCGACCACTCCGGCCAGATGAGCAGCCGCACCGGCACCGACAATAAGAACACGAAGGCCTCGATTAAGGGCTTTGCGGGCATAGCCTGCTGTGCGCTCAGGCGACCGGTGGGCACTACAAACCTGCATTTCAAAGGGAATACCAAAGTCCTTCAGGGCTCGGGCTGCTTCGACCATGATATCGTAGTCGCTGTCGCTACCCATCAGGATACCGACCAGTGGCTTGTCACTCATAGTGAACTTTCTCCTGTATAAAGTTTTTTAGTCTATGGATATTACATAAAAATCATTTCTCACGCCCGCTCCTTTCAGTCGCTCAAGCCGCAAAGACGCCAAGAGAGGCAAAACCCTTCTTGTTGGGTTTTCTTTGCGGCTTAAGTGAGCAAAGCGAACGGGCGTGAGACGTCTTTCAAAAAAATTTGGTTGCCAGCTACCCTCTAACGATTCAAAGCCTTGCGCCCGATATCGCTGCGATAATGAACCTGAGGCCAGCTGATGGCCTTAACACCCTTGTAGGCCGTTTCGATGGCCTCGGCCACCGTTGAGCCGAGCCCGGTCACACCCAATACCCGACCACCGGCAGTGACCACGCGGCCGTCTTGTTCGGTGGTACCCGCATGAAAAACGGTCAGATCGTCAATGACTGCGGCGTCTGCGAGACCCTCGATGGGCAGACCTTTTTCATAGGTGCCAGGATAGCCACCGGCCGCCATAACTACACAGACCGCGGCTTTATCGTGCCACTCCAACTCAACACCGGAGAGATCTCCGCGAGCGCAAGCCAGCAGCACCGGCACAATGTCCGACTTGAGGCGAACCAATAAAGGCTGAGTCTCCGGATCGCCGAAGCGGGCATTGAACTCCAGTACCTTGAGATCGCCATCCTTAATCATCACCCCGGCGTACAAAATACTGCTGTAAGCGCAGCCTTCAGCGGCCATGCCGGCGATGGTCGGCTTCAGCACCCGCTCGATGATCTGCTGATGAATGATTTCCGTCACCACTGGTGCCGGAGAATAAGCCCCCATACCGCCGGTATTGGGACCGGCATCGCCGTCCAGGGCCGGTTTGTGATCCTGGGAAGAGGCCAGGGGCACGATAATCTTACCGTCGGTAAAGGCCAGAAACGACGCTTCCTCCCCTTCCAGAAACTCCTCAATAACCACCCGACTGCCAGCGGCGCCAAAAGCTCCGTCGCAGAGAATATCCTCTACCGCAGCGATGGCTTCCGCTTCGGTTTTAGCAACAATGACTCCCTTACCGGCGGCCAGGCCGTCGG
>CAZKQY010000438.1:0-3902 GCA_964555005.1 uncultured Syntrophotalea sp.
TCCGTTTTCCTGACCCGCCTTGACAGTTGGGCAGGAAAATTTCAGTGTTGCGACCGATCGATCCTGAAATTGGCCGCCTGAGTTTTTACGATGCCATCACTGTTAGATTGCAAAATTTCGACGGCTGTCGCTAGCTTGGCCTGAAAACTAGCCATTTCAGCCAGAACCTGCTCCGCCGGCCCGGTCAGCACTCGAGCGTCGGGCAGAGAGCGAAGAAAGATCCGGCCATAGCCCTTTTTGACCACCCGGCTATCGAGGATCAGCACCACCCCCCGGTCATTGCGGTGGCGAATCAACCGGCCGAAACCCTGCTTGAACTTGATCGCCGCCTGGGGAACCGTGTAACTCATAAAGGGATCACCGCCGGCCTTCTCGATGGCTTCGGCTCGCGCTTCGAGAACCGGTTCGGTAGGCACCTTGAAGGGCAGGCGGGTGATGATGACCTGCTCTAAAGCCCGACCCGGCACATCGACCCCTTCCCAGAAGGAATCGGTGCCGAACAGCACACTGGTGGCGTCGCCGGCAAAGGTTTTGAGCAGACAATGACGGTTTTCATCCCCTTGACGCAGACAGCGATAACCGCGGGCCTCGAGCACCGGGGCCAATTCGCCATGGACCCGGCGCAGCAGGGAATAGGCGGTAAACAGCACAAAGGAGCGGCCGTCCGCAGAAACGATGGCCCGCTCGCTAAGATCCCGGACCATTTCGCTATAACCGCTCCGGCCCGGCTCGGGCACATCGGTGGGCACCACCACCAGGGCTTGGCTGGAAAAATCAAAGGGCGACTGCAACAACAGTTCGGTAACCCGGGTCGGTTCGACCCGGTCGATACCAACCCGTTCCTTGAAATAGGTAAAAGAATCAGCCACCGCCAGGGTGGCACTGGTCATGATCACGGTACGAAACCGGTCGTAAAGAGCCAGCTTCAGGCGTTCGGCAACGGCCAGAGGCGCGGTGCAGAGACGGGTGACAACACCCCGGCCGCGACCGATATGACCAAGTTTAACCTCGAACCAACCGCAAGTCGACTCATCGGTGGCGATAAAACAACTCAGATCGGTGGCGATGCCGCCGAGGCGACCGACCACTCCCCGCAGATCGGTGAGGGGGGAAGCCAGTTTCTCGGCGACCGATTCGGGCAGTTCATCACAATCCTTGAGCAGCGCCGCCACGGCCTTGGCCAGGTCTTCGGTCTGCCGGCTTAACTGACGAACCCGCTCGACGACCGAAATCCAGAAGTCGCTACCGGTCAGTTTCGGCACCAGACGCTGCTTCAGATCCTCCCGCTCAACGATATCCTGCTGCAGGTAATCAGCCAGCTCGCGGCCGATATCCTCGAGATCCGCAACCGCCCGATCGAAGAGCTGCTGACGATCGGCAGTCAGGACCTCGACCCGCTCATGCAGCCGCCGGTAGAGGGCATCCTCGCTGTCCGGCAACTCCGCAGACAACTTGGTCAGAAAACGGGGCAGCAGACCCCGCTCAGCCTTACGCGGATGGCGCAGACGATTGAGCACCCGGGCGAAGGCAAAACGGGTCACCTGAGTAGAGAAATAGCGGGTGGCGACGTCCTCCAGATGATGGGCCTCGTCGAGAATCACCCGGTCAAAGGGGGGCAGCACCGCAGTGGCCGTATAGTTATCGGTCTGCAGACGCAGAGCCAGATCGGACAGCAGCAGGGCGTGATTGACCACCAACAGGTCGGCCTGAGCCGCCAACCGGCGGGCCTTGTGAAAGAAACAGTCACCATAGTACGTACAGCGAACCCGGGCGCACTGATCGGGCTCGCAACAGACCTCTTCCCAGACCTGGCTGCGAGGGACAAAGGACAGCTCTTCTTTGGAACCGTCGCTGGTCTGTTCGGCCCAGGCGAGAAGGCTGTTGAACTCCGCAGTCATTTCACTATCAAACAGCCCAGGTTCGAGATGGACGGTTTCGGTGCGGCGACGGCATAGGTAATTGCTGCGCCCTTTGACCAGCACGGCTCGAAAACGCAACCCGGACGCCCGTTGCAAAAAGGGCAGATCCTTTCGAATCAGTTGTTCCTGCAGGTTGATGGTGTTGGTCGAAACCACCACCCGCTCCTCATTGGCCAGAGCCCAGAGCAGGGCTGGCACCAGATAAGCGAGGCTCTTTCCGGTGCCGGTACCGGCTTCGATGGTGGTAAGCTGACCGCGATTAAAAGACTCTCCGACGGCGAAGGCCATACGCAGCTGTTCGGGGCGTTCTTCGTAGCCGGCCAGGCTGCGAGCCACCACCCCGTCGGGGCCGAGTAGTTCATCGATGCGCTGGGGATCAACATGCTGCTCGAGGCGCGGAGCAAAGGGTTCCACTACCTTATACACAGTTTCCACAGGGTTATCCACAATGTAGAAAGCGACCCCGAGAGCGCCCAGTCGCGAAGCAATCTCTACGTCAGCGGAAGAAGGCTGCAGCTTTCCACCGGGATGGTTATGGATCACCACATCACCGAAGCGGCAGGCCTGCAGAACAGCCGGTACTGCCTCGGCATTGCCCCGAGCCAACACCTCGACCTCGACCAAACACAGATTGCTGTCGGTGTGGCCGAGAAAAAAGACCTCGTTGCCACTGGCGGCGCCAATAGCCCGGCGCATCTCCTCGGCGGCCTGGGGGTGTATGTCCTGATCCATGAAATATCCGTTCCTCTACTCGAAAGGCGTCATTATAGGGAATCAGCGGAGAAAAGAAAAGCGCCACAGGACAAAGACCTGCCGCGACCACAATTGACAGGGTGGAGAGAAATGATATCTTAATTAAAGGTAAGTGGTATTTTCTATTCAAGCAGTCGTAAGGAGGATTTTATGCTGAAAAAACTAATGACCACCCCGGATGATCTATCCCTACTGATTTTGCGTCTGGTGCTAGGAGGGGTCTTTTTTATGCACGGCGCTCAAAAAACTCTCGGCTGGTTCGGCGGCCACGGCCTGAGTGGCACCCTCAAGGCCTTCACCCAGGGCATGGGCTTGCCGCTACTGGTGGCGGTGCTGGTGGTGGCCGCCGAGTTTATCGGTGCCATCGGTCTGATCATCGGCTTTCTCACCCGTCCCGCCGCCGCCGGTATCTTTGCGGTGATGGTCGGCGCTATCGCAACGGTCCATCTGAAGTACGGCTTTTTCATGAACTGGTTCGGCAACCAGGCAGGCGAAGGCTATGAATACCACCTGTTGGCCATCGCCATCTCCCTGGCGCTGGTACTCGGCGGGGGGGGAATGGCCTCCATCGACCGCTTGCTATCCCGCAGATAAGTACTATTGTCGACAGAATACACGGTAACCCCGTGGCCCTTTGCGGTTACACGGGGTTACTGCGTGATTGCAGAACTCACCCCCTGCTTGACGAATTAGCGCTCAGAACCTACTATTTGTACTGTCCGGTATGTCACCTGTTGCGATCCTCGAGGAAACCATGTACAACCCCACCGTCATCGAACACTTCACCAACCCTCACAACATCGGCTACATCGAGGATGCCACCGTGGCCGTACAATATGGCGAACCTTCCTGCGGTGACTGCCTGCTGGTCTTTCTCAAAATCGACAACGATATTATCAGCGCGATGAAATACAAGGTGTTGGGCTGCGCCGCAGCCATCGCCACCGCCTCCATGACCAGCGTCATGGCCACCGGCCGCTCTGTAAGCGAGGCCCTGGAACTGACCGAGGCTCAAATCGTCGAAGCCTTGGGAGGTCTGCCGCCGGACAAGGTGCACTGCTCCAACTTGGCCGTAGGTGCCCTGAAGGCAGCGTTGAGGGTCTATCTCAGTCGACTGGAGCAGGTGGCGGAAGAAAATTCCTGATTTCTGTTTCCCGGGTGGGATCAGCGCCTTTTAAATAGTCCTTTTTTTAAAAACTAACCTCAACACCGGCGGGTCGTGGCCCGCCA
>CAZKQY010000439.1:0-3807 GCA_964555005.1 uncultured Syntrophotalea sp.
CGCCAATAATATAGGCAGAAGGCCCCAGTTTCTCCATGAGGTGGGGAATGAACCGCATGTGCTCCTCGACTCTCAAGGGCAGGTCGGCGGCCGTGATGGCCATGGCCCGGGTCAGGGTTTCGGCGACCGCGACCCGTTCACCGAGCCGCGCCACCATGGTGTTGCCAATCTGATTGACCAGACGAAAAGACTGTTCCTCCATGCGCGGCCGACCAATCCGATCCATGATGAGGGTCAGACTGATGATCAGAACGACCAGCAATACGACAAACACAAGAGGGACGCGAAACAGCAAGCTATGATACCAACGCACAAAAAAAGATTTTGTTTCGTTCATACCGGACCTCGAAAAACTGTTGAGAGGCGGCAATATCTGCCCCTTTTCTGCGGAGGATAGCATAGGCATTTACCTGACGCCCACTTTTTTCCAGACCTGAACATTCCAATTAATCCAACGAGCGGCGAAGATATCGAAAATCACTCTTGCCTATTTAGTTTTCATCCATAGTTTCCGGATGGACACTATTTAGCAAAGTATCACTGGACAGCTAATCGGCCGCTCCTATACCATAAACAAAACCTCCGCAACGGCGAAGCCCGGCGTATTTCCACTTCTTTCCACTTATCTTTTACCTTGCGGCTGCCCCTGTTTTTAACACGGGAATTACAGTTCCATGCGTTTTCTGGCCCACCTGCCGAATCCGCCGTCACGCTACAATGAAACGATGACCGGGACCTCATGATCAATCTACTCGACCTTATCGACAAGTCCACCCTGGACAAGATTATGACCGCCTACACCAAGGCCACCGGCATGGGCGGCGGTATCTACGATCCCAAGGGAAATATCCTTGCCGGGCCTTATAATTTTTCCGACTTTTGTCTTAAATTCTGTCGTGGCAGCGCCAAGGGACGTAAAAAATGTCTGGCCAGCGCCCGCTTCGGTGCCCACGAAGCCATGCGGCCAGAGGCCAATGCCATCTACACCTGCCTCAACGCCGGGCTGGTGGAGTGTGCCGCGCCCATTATCGTCGAAGATCAGTTAATCGCGGTCATCATTTGCGGACAAATGAGAACCGAAGACTACGAAATCGACCGGGATCTGGCCGTGCACCACGCCATCGACATCGGCATCCGGGATATTTCCGGGTATCTCGAGGCCCTGCACTGCATCCCCAAAATTGACTACAAGCAACTGAAGCACTATGCCACCCTCCTGAAGATCATCGCCCATACCACCGGCACACTGGCAACCAACAACAGACGCCTGAAAAACCTTTCCCGCAAAAGATTGTTTCAGCTCTACAACAGCGTTTCCGACTACATCATCGCTACCGATGTCGACGGCAACATTGAAATGCAAAATAAAGCCCTGCTCACGGCCCTGGGACAACCCGACGCCGACCTCACCGGTAAATTTCTGCCCTCGCTTTTTCTGGATGACTCCCGCATCGTTCAAGAGTTAGACAAGCTGCATCGCGTCCGAGATGTTTCCGACCGGTTGAGCGTGGGCCTGTTGCTTTCAGATAAAAAACTGGCCCAGGTCAACGCCTCTTTTTCCCGCATAGAAAACGAACAGGGCGAGTTGCAGGGGTATGTGGCGGTTATGCGTGACATGTCCGAAGAGAAAAACGTAGAAAAAATGAAGAGCGATCTCTTCGGCATGCTCACCCACGACATGATCAACCCCATTCTGGCGATCAAATCGGCTCTAAAACTGGTGCTCGACGGTCAGGTCGGTCCCCTTACCTCCGACCAAAAGGATATCCTGCAAATGGCGAACAGCACCAACCATGACCTGCTGGGCATGGTTTCGGACTTCCTGGATGTCTATCGACAAAGTTACGGCATGCTGGTGCTGCGCCGCTCCCGGTTCGATATTCAACAGGCGTTGCAGGAGGTCATCAAACAGTCTTACTATTTCTGCCAGGACCGCCAGCTCAACATCGTCTACCAGCCAAGAACCAAGGAAGAAGAACCCTTTTTGGGTGACCGCATTCGGCTGATGCGGGTTTTTGCCAATCTGCTGGACAACGCCATCAAATTCAGCCCGGAAGAAGGATCGATCACCATCGAAACCAGGTCGCTGATGGCAACCGACGATGGAGCTGCTGCTTTTCCCCCACTGCAGGAGGGGGTTTCCTATCTCCAGGTTTCCTTTCACAATTTCGGTGATCACCCGCCCCAGAAGGACCTCGACCAGCTGTTTGAGCGATTTTTTACCAGCAATCACAAAAAACCCGGCGATAAAAAAGGCTTGGGGCTGGGCCTGCACTTTTGTAAATTAGTGGTGGAAAACCATGGGGGACATATCTGTGCAGAAACGACGGAGGATGGTCTGCGCATCAATCTGGCGCTACCCGTTATGAACGAGAACCACCAGCGCGAACACTGAGCTAATCGTACCCAAAGGAGGCTCCATGCAACATGACAAATCATTTAAAGTCTTTTTGGCCGATGATCATCCCCTGCTGCGCACCGGATTGCGCATGAGTCTCAGGCAGCATGCCGACATCAACTTTATCGGCGAGGCCAATGACGGCTTCAAGGCCGTGGAAATGATCAAAAAAAACCCACCGGATGTCGCCCTGATCGATGTCGACATGCCGGGCCTTTCCGGGATAGCCGTTATCCGCCTCCTGCGCAAGCAGTACCCCGACATGAAACTGCTTATTTTCTCCTCTTACAGCGACCGGAGTTACATCGAAGAAGCCATGCAGGCCGGCGCCAATGGTTATATTCTCAAGAGCATCGATATCAGCGAATTGGTCGATGTCATTCGCGCTTTTGCCCACAATGAGCAACCCATGTCGCCCTACCTCATGGATCTGGCCATCGAGTGGGAAAACCATTCCAGTAGCCAAAACACGGAGAAATTGCTTACCAAACGAGAAAAACAGATTCTTGAATGTCTGGCCCGTGGGCAAGGCAGCAAGGAAATCAGCGATTCCCTCTATATCTGCATCGATACCGTCAAAACCCACATCAAGAACATCTTCCGTAAACTGGACGTAAAAAGCCGTCTGGAAGCGGTCATCGCCGCCAAGGAAAAACACCTTATCAACTGAGTCGCAGGAAAAGCACTTCATGCCCGTCATGGACCAAATTTTTGTCCGCAAGGTTTAGACAACCTGCAGCGCAATAGTCATTTTATACATTTTTCAAAACGATGTATTACCCAAACAAACAAAAATAAATAAGTCAACAAAACCAACCTCCGCCCCAAAGACAGTGGTTCGTTCATAAAGGTGAACAAAAATCCCCCCTATGGGGTATATCCAACCCACCCCGCAAATCCTTATTTTATTACTAATCAAGAATCCACTACATCCTAAAAATAAAGACCTGTTTTAAAGGCTTGACTTAATCGCATCAAGGAAGCCGGCCTTTAACACAACAATATAAATGGAATTCATTTTTCCACTCGATAGAGGCTTTATGCAACGGGCAAACGTCCTGAAGAATGACCTTTAGATCGTCGTGCCTATTTTCATTATTCCATGGAGGTAAAACAATGAAAAAACTCACCGTATTGTTGGTTGCCGTCCTGATGCTCGGAACATGTTTTGCCGCATCAGCACAGGCAGCAATCCAAGTTGAAGGGGATGCCTATGCAGGCATCTGGGACAAGTACATGTGGCGCGGCTTCAACATAAGTGACAGCCGGCCCACCATTCAGGCAGGCCTCGATCTCTCTGCGGGCGGCTTCACCCTCAGCACCTGGCACAACTGGCAACTGACCAGCGGTGACAATTTCCGCTCCGGAGAATTGAACGAGACCGACATCATCCTCACCTATGCCTTTGA
>CAZKQY010000440.1:0-1575 GCA_964555005.1 uncultured Syntrophotalea sp.
CATCTATGATGATCAGGATCAGCAGCGGTTGTTGCGGGACTGTCTTAAGGAACTCAATATTTCGGAGAAAACCCTTAAGCCCCGTTCAGCTGCGTCTGCCATCGATAGCGCTAAAAATAGTGGGTTGATGCCGGACCAATTCGATCGCAGCGATTACTACGGGGAACTCATCGCTCGAGTCTACGAGCTTTACCAGCGCCGCCTGCAGCGTGCCAACGCTCTCGATTTTGGTGATCTGTTGCTGTGCACCCTGCGCCTGTTCGAGGAACATCCGGCGGTGCTGGCCCGTTATGCTCAACGCTTTCATCATCTGCTGGTCGACGAGTTTCAGGACACCAATCAGGTGCAGTACCGTTTGGTCAGGATGCTGGCCGCAGGCCACGGCAACCTGTGCGTGGTAGGGGATGACGACCAGTCCATTTACGCCTGGCGCGGTGCCGAGATCGGCAATATTCTCAACTTTGAACGGGACTTCGCCGGTAGCCACGTAATTCGCCTGGAGCAGAGTTACCGCTCGACCTCGACTATTCTTGAGGCGGCCGGCGAAGTGGTGGCGTGTAATGTCGGCCGCAAAGGCAAAACCCTGTGGACCGACAATCCTGCCGGCGAGGGCATTACCCTCAAGGATTGCAGCGATGATCTGGCCGAGGCGCGCTTTGTCGCCGCCGAGATCGCCAAGGTGAGACGGGCCGGGCGTCATCTGCGTGATGTTGCGGTGTTTTATCGTACCAACGCCCAGTCACGGTCTCTGGAGGAGGCCCTGGTTTCCGAACGGCTGCCCTATGTGATGTTTGGCGGGGTCAAGTTCTTTGCGCGCATGGAGGTCAAGGATGTCTCGGCCTATTTGCGTACCCTGGTCAATCCCGCTGATGCTCTGTCTGCTAAACGTATCGTTAATGTCCCGGCTCGAGGAATCGGTGCCAAAACAGTGGAACGTATCGCCACCTTGGAAGAGGAGGCGGGGGGATTTCTGCCGGCTTGCAGCCTCGCTCTGCAGCGTGGTCTGCTTAAGGGAGCGGCCGCCAGTAAGGTGAGTAAATTCGTTGCGTTGATGGCCGATTTTCAAGGCCGTCTGGCGAATTTGCCTTTTCCTCAATTGACCGCTGAACTCATCGAAGAGAGTGGTTACGGGCCGCTGTTGCGCGAGGAATCGCAAGGGGCCATGGCCGAGGGGGAACGCCAGGAAGCCAAGGGCCGACTGGAGAACCTCGAACAGTTGCTGGCCGGTATGGAAGAGCATCACACTAGTGGGAGTTCTCTGCAGGAATATCTTGAAAATATGGCGTTGGTCACCGACCTCGACTCTTATGATGCTAGTGAAGATCGGGTGACTCTCATGACTCTGCATGCCGCCAAAGGTCTTGAATTCCCGGTAGTGTTTATGACCGGTATGGAAGAAGGCCTTTTCCCTCATAGCCGTAGCGGCGAAGGCAGCGACGAGCTTGAGGAGGAGCGGCGTCTGTGCTACGTCGGCATGACTCGGGCGATGGACAAGCTTTACCTCAGCCATTCCCGCCGTCGGCGTATCTACGGCGATTTTCAGTACAATCCGCCGAGTCGTTTTCTGGCCGAAGT
>CAZKQY010000441.1:0-6415 GCA_964555005.1 uncultured Syntrophotalea sp.
GAAGGGAAAGCCGGTGCGGGGAAACCCCCTGCTCCCGCCCAAAGACAGCAAAAATGGGCAAGCCCAGCCCTTGTTCATTTGGTGGCGGTGGATCTGGGCTTCCCCTAATCCTTGACATCCTCCAAGCCTGTTGCTAGTTTAGACTGTTAGTGCAATTTCTTCAAACCGCTTCGACTTTCAATTGAATTAAGCAACAATTTAAAGGTATACAGGCCGATTTTTTATGAACGTTCTGGTCTCCGACATATTTTCCGCCGAAGGATTGGCGGTGTTCGAAGAAGCCACGGGAATCGAACTCGATTACCGGCCCGGCATCTCTTCCGAGGAACTGTTACAGGCCGTACAGAACGCTGAGGCGTTAGTGGTGCGTGGCGGTACCCGGATAACCGCCGAGGTACTCGATGCAGCCCCCCGCTTGCGAGTCATTGGACGAGCCGGCATCGGCCTCGAAAACCTTGATCTGAAGGCGGCCAACCACAAAGGGATTGTGGTTATGAACACCCCCTTTGGCAGCACTACTACCGCCGCCGAGCACACTATTGCCATGCTGCTGGCCCTTAGCCGCCAGATTCCCGAAGCGAACAGTTCAACCAAGGCCGGCCAATGGGAAAACCAGCGTTTTCTCGGCGTGGAAATCCACGGCAAGACCCTTGGGGTAGTCGGCGCCGGCAAAATCGGCGGCCTGGTCATTGAACGGGCCCTGGGCTTGAAGATGCAGGTCATCGTATACGACCCCTATCTAGCCGAAGAAGTGATCCTTAAAAAGGGTGCCGAAGTGGTCGATTTTGCCACGCTGCTGAGTCGCTCCGACTTTATCTCATTACACGTCCCTTTAACCTCGGAAACAAGCAATCTTTTTGACGAAGAGGCCCTAGCACGTGTCAAGACAGGCTGTCGAATCATTAATTGCGCCGTTGGCGGACTGATCAACGAAACCGCCCTGGTCGCTGCCATTGAGCGAAAGCAGGTGGCTGGAGCAGCGCTTGACGCCTTTCTTAATGAGCCGCCCAAACCCGACAACCCACTGCTGACCATGGATCAAGTGATTTGCACCCCCCATCTACGTACTGCCACCGTCGATGCCCAAATTAACGTGACCGTTCAGGTGGCCCGGCAAATTGTCGATTTCCTGCAGAAGGGCATCGTCACCAACGCGGTTAATATGCCCTCGATCAGCGCCGAGCGGCTCAACGAAATCCGCCCCTATGTAGAACTGGCCGAGCGTCTTGGGCAATTTCAGGCCCAGCGCGAAATCAAGGGCCTGCGGCAAATCACCATTGAATATTCCGGCAGCGTGACCGAGTATCCGTCCCGCCCCTTGACCAACGCCTTACTCAAGGGTCTGCTGGAGCCAATAGTCGGACCTACAGTCAATCATGTAAACGCCCTCCACCTGGCCCGCGAACGGGGCATACAGATAATTGAACGAAGCTGTGATACGTCTCAAGAATTCACCAACCTGATTCGACTGACCATTTCCGGCAGCAACGGCGAAAGCTCCGTAAGTGGCGCCCTGTTCGGCGATCAGGACTACCGTATCGTCCGGGTTGACGACCACCATGTAGAAGCCGTTCCCACAGGCCACATCTTAATCCTGCATAACCAGGACTGTCCCGGGGTAATCGGCTTCATCGGACAGGTTCTGGGGGAATCCGGCATTAACATCGCCATGATGGGATTATCACGGCGCAAGATTCAAGGCCGAGCTATCTCCCTGATTACCGTGGACAGCAAGATCCCGGAAAAGGTTCTACAGTGCCTTCGAGCCAACCCGCATATCCTCTCGGCAGTTCAGGTCAGTCTCTAACTGGCCACGGCAGCCACACCCGACTTAAATAACAGAAAACACCGCTCATTGCGGAATCAATTTTAAAGGAAGATAAACCATTGACCGTTTCTCAACTGACCATTTCGGAAGCCATGCTGCCCAAAGGAGTAAGGGACTTCCTGCCAATTAAAGCGGCCAAGATCGAACAGCTGAAACAGACCCTGCACGGGGTTTTTCACCGCTGGGCTTTTCGGCCCATCATTCCGCCTTCATTGGAATTTCTCCACGTACTGGAAAAAGGCCTGGGAGAAGGGCTACGGGAAAAAACCTTCCGTTTCGACGACCGTCAGAACGGTAAGCTGGTGGCCTTTTCACCGGATATTACGCCGCAGGTGGCCCGTATCTTCGCCACCCGCATGCAGCATGCGCCCCTGCCTCAGCGTCTCTGCTACAGCGGCCAGGTCCTGCGTCACGCCGAACAACAGGCAGGCAAGGATCGTGAAATCTTTCAGACCGGCGTCGAACTTATCGGTTTGGCCGGCCCGGAAGCCGATGCGGAAATGATTGCCATGGCAGTCCAATGCTTGCAGGCCCTCGGTGCCGAAGAATTCACCATCGACATCGGCCAGGTAGAATTCTTTCGCGGGGTAATGGCCGATCTGCCCCTTTCAACGGAACAGGCTCACCAAGTGCAATGCGCCATCGGTCGCAAGGACAATTCCGGCCTGGTGGAGCTGCTGCGAGGGTTAAATCTCGCGAATGAGGACCAGCAAGCGATTCTGGCACTGCCTCGATTATTTGGTGGGCGAGAGGTTCTGGATCAGGCGGAAAAAGTTGTTGCCAACGACCGCTCCCGAAAAGCCCTTGATAACCTAAGACAGGTCCTGAAAGTTCTTGAAGTCTATGGGGTGGAAAAACACATCACCTTCGACCTCGGCGAACTACGCGGCGTCGATTACCACACCGGCATCACCTTTCAGGGTTTTCTCAGCGGTCTGGGGCAAGCGGTCTGCTCCGGCGGTCGCTACGATAACCTGACCGCCCGCTACGGATTGCCGGCCCCGGCAACAGGCTTTGCCTTCAACCTGCTGCATCTGCTGAGCGCATTCGATAAGCAACTGGAAAAGAGCTCGGCAAAATATGCTGACGTGTTAATCTTTCAGACGGGCAGCAACAAGCAGCCGGCCCAGAGAGCGGCCCAGGCCCTGCGCCAGAAAGGTTACTCCGTAGCCCGCGACATCATCGAAAGACAACTGGAAAACAGTATCCACTATGCCCATAAAATGAATTACCGCTTTGTCATGGTGGTTGGCGAACCGGAAGATACGGTGCGGCTGATCCGACTGGCCGACGATATGGAACAGCAGATCCCCTATCGGTCCCTATTGACCGAAGGCTTTTGTCTGTAATTTTGAGCAGGAGATTTTAAAGAATATGGCTAATGTAGTGATCGTAGGCTCCCAGTGGGGCGATGAAGGCAAAGGAAAAGTCGTTGATATCTATACCGAATATGCTGACCAAGTGGTACGTTTTCAAGGCGGCAACAATGCCGGTCACACTCTGGTGGTGGGCGACGAAAAGACCGTACTGCACCTGATCCCCTCCGGCATTCTGCACAAGGGCAAACGCTGTCTGATCGGCAACGGCGTGGTACTCGACCCTCAGGTATTTCTGCAGGAAATCGAGCAATTAAAACAGAAGGGCTATCTGCAGGATGACTCTCAACTGGTCATCGACGGCAACGCCCATATCATCATGCCCTACCACAAGGCCATCGATATCGCCCGGGAAAAACAGTCGGGAGCTCGTAAGATCGGCACCACCGGTCGTGGCATCGGACCGACCTATGAAGATAAGATCGGTCGACGCGGCATTCGCGTAGCCGATCTGGTGAATCCCGAGCTCTTTGCCCGCAAGGTCAAAGAGTTTCTGCCGGAGAAAAACTTCCTCCTCGAGCAGTACCTTCACGAAACACCCCTCGATGAACCCGCCATCCTCGAAGAGTACAATGCCTCTCTGCTGATCAATAACAGCATTGCGGCCGGCCAAAAGATCCTTTTTGAAGGGGCTCAGGGCTGTCTGCTCGACATCGATCATGGCACCTACCCTTACGTCACCTCCTCTTCCACCATAGCGGGCAGTGCATGCATTGGCGCCGGCGTGGGTCCGCGTTTTCTCAACCAGGTGATCGGCATCTCCAAGGCCTATATCACCCGTGTCGGCGAAGGCCCCTTCCCTACGGAACTACACGACGAAATGGGCCAACTACTGCGCGAGGCCGGAAACGAGTTCGGCTCCACCACCGGTCGTCCCAGGCGTTGCGGCTGGTTCGATGCCGTGGCCATGCGCTATGCGGTGCGAGCCAGCGGCATGACCGGCCTGGCCATTACCAAGATGGACGTGCTCAATAAACTGGAAACGATCAAGCTCTGTACCGCCTATGCTTACCACGGCGAACTACTGAAAGAATTTCCCAATGACCTCGAGATTCTCAAGGAGTGCACTCCGGTTTACGAGGAAGTTGAAGGATGGCAAAGCGACCTTTGCGGCGCCACCAGCTATGAGGAACTGCCGAAGAAGGCAAAAGACTACCTGAAGAAACTGGAAGAAGTCAGCGGCTGTCCGATCGTCCTGATCTCAGTCGGGCCCCGGCGCGACCAAACCATCCAGTTACGCAACCCCTTTGAGGGCTAAGTCACAGGAAAATAATTGCTGATCAGCAGAAGACAACGTTAGCGTTTTCCGACTATGCCGTTAAAATGCTTTAAACCCCGAAAAAATTTAAAAAAAGGGGTTGACTCTTTTAAGTCAATTCAGTATAAATGCGTCTCGTTGTGAGCAAGAGCCGCTAGCTCAGTTGGTAGAGCATCTGACTTTTAATCAGATGGTCGTAGGTTCGATCCCTACGCGGCTCACCAGATAAGTCCCTATCGTCTAGCCTGGCCCAGGACACCGCCCTTTCACGGCGGCGACGGGGGTTCGAATCCCCCTGGGGACGCCAACAACAAACAGCCCCATTACCCACGGTAATGGGGCTGTTGCTTTTTCTGCTGAGTCAATCCAATCAAACTTTTCGAGAGCCCAGCTATGTCGACAGACAACAACCTGGTAGAAATTTTCAGCGATGGTGCCTGTTCAGGAAATCCCGGTCCCGGGGGTTACGGCACCCTGTTGCGCTCAGGATCCCAGACCAAAGAACTGTCGGGATACGATCCCGACACCACTAACAACCGCATGGAGATGATGGCGGCCATCGTCGGCCTCGAAGCCCTCAAACGGCCCTGTCGGGTCCGCCTGACCACCGATTCCCAGTATGTCCATAAGGGTATCACTGACTGGATCAACAACTGGATCAAAAAGGGCTGGAAGAATTCTAAAAGGGAACCGGTCGCCAATCGTGATCTCTGGGAGCGACTGCAAGCGGCCTGTGCCCCCCATGAGATTGAATGGTGCTGGGTTCGCGGCCACAACGGCCACCCGGAAAACGAACGCTGCGACGAGCTGGCCCGCGACGCCATCACCACCGGCCGCAGCATGCTCTAGGAAACTGTCGGACTTGACAGGCTCCTGGTAGCTGGTTCTTCACGCCCAGCCTTGGCTCTGCCAATAATTTATGCTATTATTTCACCCTTAACGGTGTCTTTTCAAAAGCTTGTCCCTGTGACAGCCATGAATTGGGCAATCGACTGTCACCGGCAACATTCCGGTATTTTATTTCTCACACTGCAATGAGTAGCCCATGCCTCTGGAGGTTCTTCCCATATTGGTCATTGTGGCCCCCGGCAGCGAACGGATGCCAGCTGCCGAGAACCTGCTATCGTTAGGCCTGTACGTCGCCATGGCAGTCGGTCTGATTGCCTTTCTGCTCATAGCCTGCCGCCTGATCGGTCATAAAACTCACTCCAAATTCAAGGACCAGCCCTACGAATCGGGGGTCGATCCGACCGGACCGGCACAGCCCGGCCGGCCGGTGCCCTTCTATCTGGTGGCGATCTTCTTCATCGTCTTTGATGTGGAGGTGGTCTTCATCTCCTCCTGGGCGGTAGCCTACGACCTGCTCGGCTGGAGCGGCTTTCTGCAAATCCTGTTCTTTATCCTTATCCTCTTTCTCGGTCTGGTCTACCTGTGGGCCGAGGGGGCCCTCGACTGGAGTCCCTCCCGCCAGCGGCGCCTTGGCGCAAAGGAGGGCCGATGAGCAGGGAGCTTCCCGACAATATTATTCTCACCAGCCTCGACGACGCCATCAACTGGGGCCGAAAAAACAGCCTGTGGCCCATGTTCTTCGGCCTCTCCTGCTGCTTTGTCGAGATGATGACCAGCATGACGCCCCGCTTCGACCTGGCCCGCTTTGGTGCTGAAGTTCTGCGCGGCTCGCCCCGCGAAGCGGACCTGATGATCATTGCCGGCACCCCCTTCAAAAAAATGGCCCCGGCTATTCTGCGGGTCTACGAGCAGATGGCCAACCCCAAGTGGGTCATCGCCATGGGCAGCTGCGCCAATTCCGGCGGCATGTACGACATTTACAGCGTCATGCAGGGGGTTAACCAGATTTTGCCGGTGGATGTCTACATCCCCGGCTGCCCGCCGCGTCCCGAGGCCTTTCTGCAGGGCATTCAGCTGCTGCAGGAAAAGATCGCCCGGGAGGAA
>CAZKQY010000442.1:0-2763 GCA_964555005.1 uncultured Syntrophotalea sp.
CACCTCGTTGGTGATATTTGTTTGCTCGCACAAACATTCTATCTCCCCGGCCTTGCTGGGATCAACGAGGTTTTTTATTTTTTAGCTGGTGGATTAGGGGAAGCCCGTCTATCGTTCGTCTTTTCTTAATTCGGGCTAGACCAGTTTTGGCTCAGGTGTTCGATGAGCAATCGTACGCCAAATCCGGTGCCGCCGGCTGGCCGATAGTCGGAACTTTTTTCTTGCCAGGCCGTGCCCGCGATATCCAGATGGGCCCAACGAAAGTCTTTGGCAAAATGCTGTAAAAAAGCGGCGGCGGTGATGGTGCCGGCCGGGCGTCCGCCGATATTTTTCAGGTCGGCGATTTCACTCTTGATCTGTTCGGAATATTCGTCCCACAGGGGTAGCTGCCAGCAGCGTTCGCCGCTTGCTTCGCCGGCGCGCTGCAACTGGCGCAGTAGACCATTATGGTTGCCGAGGATGGCCGCCGCATGGTGGCCAAGGGCGATGATGCAGGCGCCGGTCAGGGTTGCCACGTCGATAACTTCTCGTGGGTTGAAGCGTTTGGCGTAGGTCAGGGCGTCGGCCAGAATCAGGCGGCCCTCGGCATCGGTATTAAGTACTTCGATGGTGCTGCCGGCCAGCGAAGTAAGTATGTCTCCAGGTCGAAGGGCGCTACCTGAAGGTAGATTCTCCACCGCTGGAATGATAGCGGTCAGGTTGACCGGCAATTTCAGCAGTGCGGCCGCCAGCATCGTGCCGAGCACGGCAGCGCCGCCCGCCATGTCCATCTTCATCTGATCCATCTTTTCGCCGGGTTTCAGGGAGATGCCGCCAGAGTCGAAGACTACTCCCTTGCCGATCAGAGCCACGGGGCGTTCCTCGCCGGCACCTTGGTAGTGCAGCACGATCAGGCGTGGTTCCCGAATGCTGCCCTGGGCCACGCCGAGCAAGGCACCGCAACCTTTCCTTTCAAGGGCTGGCCGGTCCAGCACCGTGCATTGAAGACCGACTTCCGCCGCCATGGCCTGCGCTTGTTCGGCTAGAAAGATTGGTGATTTGACGTTGCCCGGCTCGTTGACCAGATCCCGGGCCAGCAGTACTCCGCGGCACAGTTTCTCGGCTCTTGCCACCGCTGTGTTTATGGCTGGCAGGTCGCCTTTTCGCTCCGTCAGTACATTTAGCTGTTTTAGTGAAGCGATTCGCTTCGGATCGGCACTGAGGTAGCGTTCGAAGCGGTAGTCGGCCAGCAGCAGTCCCTCGACCCAGGCACTGGCCATGGCCCCGATTGGCAAGTTGTGCAGGGGACTGTCCGTCGGGATCCAGGTGAAATCCGTCAGTCGCCGCTGGCGAAGTTGTTCCACTGCCGTGGCTCCCCCTCGGCGCAGGGTCTCCAGAGTGATGTCCCGTTCCTTGCCGAGGCCAATGAGTAAAATGCGTTCGGCCACCAGTTGGCGATTGCCGTGCAGCAGCAGGGTTTGTTGGGCGCTGCCTGAAAACTCCTGAGCCATGACTGCGCGAGTAAGGGCCCCATCGAGGGCTTTGTCGATTTTTTTTAATAGCGGCGTGGCCAGTTGATTGGCCACAACCCCTATCAGTAGACAAGGTGTGGCTTGTTCCAGGGTGGTGCCGTGAGTGATATTGATATCCATAAAGCGATTCCTTTTTGTCTGTAAAAAGTTACCGGTGAGCCTATTGTAGCTTCTTCCCGGGCTTGTTTCAATGTTTTAGCCACAGATAAATATTTGCCAGAATCCGTGTAATAATGCTATTTTGGCGTAGGTTGAAATGGTTTTTAAAGGTCAGGGAGAGGAGCATGGAAACAGCTTGTATGGAGATCACCATACTCGGATCGGGTACCAGTACCGGGGTGCCGATGCTCGGCTGTTCCTGCACCGTTTGTCGTTCAACCGATCCCCATGACTGCCGCACTCGCTGTAGTGCTCTGATCCGTTATCGCGGTCAACAAATCATCATAGACACGGGCAATGATTTCCGCCAGCAGGCCCTGCGTGAGGGCGTCACTCAGGTCGATGCGGTGCTCTACACCCATGCTCATGCCGATCATGTGCATGGCATCGATGACCTGCGTGCTTTTAATATGACTTCCGGCGGCACCGCCATCCCCATCTACAGCTTGCCGTTTACCATGGATTTGATTCGTCGCAACTTCCGCTATATCTTTGGTGATGAGGTGGCGTCCAAGTTCCGGCCACGGCTGGTGCCCTGGAATCTGGGCGGCGATTTTGTTCTCTGTGGTCTTCCCGTCGAACCTCTGCTTTTGCAGCATGGCCCCGGTAGCTCCTGTGGTTATCGCATCGGCTCCTTTGCCTATGTGACCGACTGTAACGGCATTGCCGAATCGACTATGGCTCGTTTGCAGCAACTTGAGTTGCTGGTTATCGACGGTCTGCGCTTTCGTTCCCACCCCACCCATTTCAGTATCGATGAGGCCATTGCCGTGTCTGCCCGGCTCGGTGCCCGGCGCACCGTGTTAACCCATCTCTGTCATGAAGTTGAACATCGGCGGGACACCGCCAAGCTTCCCGACGGGGTGGAGTTCGCCTACGATGGTCAGCGTTTTAAACTGTCTTTACCGCAGAACGGCTAACTGAAGAAGGGTAGCTATTTGATTCCCTGCTGGAGGTGACAGATCATGGAACATCCCCCCCTGCACGCCATCCGCAATATTGGCATTATTTCCCACATCGATGCCGGTAAGACTACCGTTTCCGAACGAATTCTCTACTATACCGGCAAGAGCCACAAAATGGGCGAGGTCCA
>CAZKQY010000443.1:0-2103 GCA_964555005.1 uncultured Syntrophotalea sp.
CGGGCCGCTCCCCACTATCGGCCGCTGTTTCGTCGTACCGCCGGCGTAGTGCTTTCGCTCCTTGGCATCGGTTGGCTGCTGGCCGGAATGTTGGTTGTCAATGTGGCTTGAGCAGGTCTTGTCTCTGGCAGCCTTTCAATTATTAACTCTTTTTCTACTTTGTTGGTTAAAGGGCTTTTTGCTCCGATTCAAAATCTTCTTAAAGATTCCTTCCCTAGTTGTGGATTCCTCCTTACAATAAGAACCGACCTACCTTTTGCGGCGAGATCTGTTGATGCCCTCGATTATAATTGTGTTAAGAGGCTGGTTGCCGGAACTGGTATTCGGTTAGGTATGTGGTCGTGTTACTGCCGCCGGCTTGCGCCGGAAGTGCTGAGGAATCATGCTTAAGATTTCCGCTCAAAAAAATGTGTTTTGGAGGATCTGCCTGATATTCCTGGTGGGCTGCTGGTTACTGCCCGGTCAGGCCCTGGCGACAGCTCCCCTGCGGTTGGAGATCGAAGGGATTTCTGGAGCGGAACTGGTCAATATGCAGGCGGCTCTGGTTTTCCCTCCGGGGCTGGTGCAAAACGGGATCGTCGATCAGCGTTGGTTGCAGCGTTTTATCGATCAGGTGCCGGCGACGGCGAACAAGGCCTTGCAGCCCTTTGGCTATTATCGCTCGAAGATCGAAACGGAGTTGCAGAAAATCGATTCGGCCAGTTCTGTGCTCAAGGTACGCATCGATAAAGGTCCAGCCATTCGTCTGCAGCAACTGCAGCTTGATTTGACGGGTAGTGGCGCACAGTTTGTCAAGCTAAAGGCCTTGCTCGCGGAGTTTCCCTTGAAACAGGGCGATGTGCTCCATCAAGGACTCTACGAGGGAGGCAAGGCCACCCTCAAGCGGGGGGCGCAGGCTCTTGGCTACCTCGATGCCGACTATGAGGTACATGAAATTCGTATTGACGTGGATGGGGCGACAGCGGAGATAGAACTGCTGTTGCAGACCGGTCCCCGTTACCGATTTGGAGACGTGACTTTTTCGGGGGCGGAGCAATATCCCGAGTCTTTCTTGCGCCGTTATCTGTCTTTTGAATCTGGAGAAGTTTTCTCTTACGCCCGCCTGGGTGAAACCCAGCTTAACCTTCTGGATGCCGATCGTTTCGACGAGATTCGCCTAACTCCCGATCGAACGATGGTGGTTGCTGAGCAGATTCCGGTCGAAGTTGCCCTGACTCCTGCACCAACCAAACGTCTACGGCCCGGCATCGGTTATGGCACCGATACCGGTGCCCGTTTTTCCTTGCAGTTCGATCATCTAAATGTTGTCGAACGAGGCCATCATTTGTCCTTGCAACTCAACCTCTCCCAGGTGCGGCAATCGGCGGTAGCGGCCTACACAATGCCCGCTACCCGCAATTTACACAGTGCCAATACCCTGCGGGCGGGATATGAACGTGAAAATGTCGATACCTTCGATACGGAGAAGTTGACCGTCGAGGCGGAGCGAATGCAGGACTTTGGTCGTGGCCGCAAGGGTTCGCTCTATGTGCAGTTCTTCCAGGAAAAATACACCGTTGGCGATGTGACCAATACCGCGAGGATGATTGTGCCGGGGGTGCGTTATTCCCGGCGTCGTTATCGGGATCTGGTGCGCCCCCGTAAGGGCCATCAATATTCGCTGGAGATGCGCGGTGCCCATCAGTGGCTCGGTTCCGATACCGGCCTGTTGCAGGTACTGGCTGCCGGTAATTTATTGCAGCCCCTGCCGGGCCGCCTGACCCTTTTCACCCGGGTCGAAGGGGCGATCACATCCCAGAACGAGTCCTTTGCGGATATTCCTGCCTCGCTGCGTTTTTTTGCCGGTGGTGACCAGAGCGTACGGGGTTACGCCTACCAGACCCTCGGGCCGAAAGACGATGAGGGTGAGGTGATTGGCGGCAAGCACCAGCTGGTGGCCAGTATGGAGCTGGAACGGGCTCTGGGCGAGAAGTGGGGTGTGGCGCTATTTTATGATGTCGGTAACGCCTTTAATGATTTGGCCGCGATGGATTTGCAACAGGGTGTGGGGCTCGGTATTCGTCGATATACCCCCGTTGGCCCGGTACGTGTCGACCTGGCTCG
>CAZKQY010000444.1:0-6117 GCA_964555005.1 uncultured Syntrophotalea sp.
AAATGGTATGAACTGCTGCTCAGCCACTGCAGTTTCTGGCGATTATCGCGTGATTCCGATGGCAACACAAGCCTTTGTACCACCAGTATGAGATCAAGATGGCGGAACAGCCGCTTTTTGTACGCCGGTAAAAGCTCTAGGCTTTGGCAGCTCTGAATGGCTTTGAAAGCTAGAAATCTGGCGGACTTGACGGGCCAAAACAAAAAATTGACTGTTTGAAATTAGATTTTCGAGAATTTAAGAGAAAATAGCAGGGCTATTTGACAAAAATTATCGAAAATATGGGCCAATCAGACGATTTTTCCATCGGCTCATGGTAAATCCAACAGTCTCATAGAACCGGTTTGGAACCCCGTGGTCTGTATCCATCAACTCAGCATAGAGTCTCTGCACAGCAGCGGCCATCTGACGACGATCCAGTTTTTTTTCGACCCACTGCCGGGCCTGGCATCCCAGGTCCGCACGAAGTTGTGGATTTTGAAGCAGGACCAGAAGTGCGGCTGACAGCATCTCCGGCTGTTGGGAGTCAAGCCGGATGCCGGTTTCACCATCCCGCAGGTGAACGGCATCCTCTCTGGAAGTAAATCCCGCCGAAACGACGCATTTACCGCAAGCCATCCCCTCGAACATAACTGAACCACCAGAGAGACTGACCAGGACATCCAAAGCGTTGAGTACTTCGGGCATATCCCCACGGTTGCCAGTGAAGATCACGCGATCTGCCAGGTTGTGCGCCATAACAAAGCGGTGCAGTTCTCCCATATATGTTTGCGAATAGACCTCGCCGATGATAAAAAAGACCGCATCACCGTTGGTGGTACGGCAAAAATGTTCAACGGCCAGCAAAAATTCAAGTTGTCTTTTAGCCGGTCGAATATGGCCGACAAGACCAATCTGAAATCGGCTGCCATGGGGAAATTCGCGTCGCAGCACGTTGTGGCCCGGCAATCCCGGCCGAAAAACCTCAAGGTCGATCGCGTCGTCTATGAGCGTGATACGCTGCGCGGCGATGCCGGCCTCAATCAGATTACGCCGCACGCGCCGGGAAATGGCCACGATCGCGGTGGCCTCGGCAATACAATGTTTGCGTACCTGCTGCAAGGTCACCGGGGTGCGGACATGCAGCACGGAAGGAATTCCCAGCTTTCGAGCTGCGCGGAGCAGGTAGCCGCTCAGCCAGAGATCTGAGCCGTGTATCAGTGCAACCTGGTTGAGCCGGGCAAAACGGATAAGGCACCTGACATCCAGGTATCGCACCAGCATATTGCATAGCTTTCGCCAGGGGCGCAGAAACATCACACGGGCAGCTATTCCCTTGGCCTGTAACTCCTCGACAAAAGGCCCTTTACTGGTGCAGACGACAATCGGATCGAAGTTATGTTGCATGTCTTCGACCAGATATTCCAGCTGCTTCTGGCTGCCGCCGATATTGCCACCCCGGGATATATACAGAATGGATTTCATGAATCCTCGTGTAACGTTTGTTATTTATGTGCAAAACAGGCATCAAACATAAGTAGCAATGATGATCGATTGCTTCAGGAAAAACAGGCTGCGAATGAAAACATCCGGCTCATAAAGTCGACATAGATTCGAGGAAAATATCAACAAAGTCAAGGGATACAAAGATAAACAGAGCTTTAAAATAAAAGTGAACTTATGCTACAAATAACCTGACAATGCTGCGCAGATTCTGTTTTCCATGAGTCAACAAGCAACTAATTCACGAATTGAACAAAAATGCATTTATCTTTTGTTCCCCCCCATATAGGCAGTTTGAAGTTGGACAATTGTCTGGTTCTGGCCCCCATGGCCGGTATGTTGCGGTTGTCATTGCGCATGGCTTATCGCAAGACCGGTGCGGCAATGACCTGTGTAGGGGTTATTGACGCCGGTGCAATTATAAAGAGCGATTCAGATCGTCTGATTAATGTACTGGGGCGGCAGGAAATCACCCAGGCGGCTGAAGAACCCGTTTCCGTACAGTTGATAGGCGCCGATACAGGCATGATGGCGGCCGCCGCCGAACGCATCCAATCGCAGGCCAGCATCATCGATCTCAACTTCAGCGGCCCGGTTCAGCGTCTCGTCGATGGGGGATACGGAGCCTCCAGCCTTTTATGCGACCCGCAGCATATTGAAAAGATAGTCGCGGCAGTGGTCAGCAGGGTAAAAGTACCGGTGACGGCGAAAATCAGGGTCGGTTTTCAGGGCGATGATGTAGATGTTTTGCGAGTGGCCAAAGCCTGCGAGGCTGCTGGAGCCGCTGCCATCGTTGTGCATGCCCGGACCGTCAGTCAGGGGTATACCGGCACCCCCTGCTGGGACTGGATCAAGCGGGTCAAACAGGCCGTTTCAATTCCGGTGGTTGGCAACGGCGGGGTAAACTCACCCCTGGGTGCCATGGCAATGTTAGAGCAAACCGGTTGCGATTTTGTCATGATTGGCACCGCGGCTTTTATCAACCCGATGATTTTTCATCAAACCCGTCGCTATATAACAACCGGGACCCTGCCATTGATCAGCGCACCCTTGGCTTTACTGCAGTTCTTCCGGCATTACTGGCGAACAGCGCGACAGATTGATGGCTACGGGCCGAGAAAATTCCTGAAACGGTCCTGTCGTCATTTTTTGCATTTGCGCTCTTATATGATGCGCATCCAAGAAGGAACTCTTACTCTGCCGTAGCGGTGCTGCTCAATTTCCAAATTCTGGAGAAGAGATAATATGGCAAAAACAAAAAAAGGAGAAAAGCTGCCAGGTTGGCGCAGACGGTTGAACCAATTAGCAGACCAGATGGATGTTCTATTTTGCAAAAAAATTAAAGCACGCTTTCTTTATCTGGAAGTCACGCACCGCTGCAATCTGCGTTGCATTTCCTGCTATACCGGCGCAGGGCATGAAAAAAGCGATACCCTGACCCTCAAGCAGCGTAAATCGGTAGTGCGCCAGGCCAAAGCCATGGGGGTCAGAACCGTATCCCTGAGTGGCAGCGGCGAACCACTGCTCTACCCCGATCTGTTTGAGCTGATTGATTACATCCGGTCGTTGGATATGACCGTGGTGATTTTTACCAACGGTACCCTGCTCGATGCTCAGACCGCTGAATTTCTGCTCAGCCGCCAGGTCATTATCTACGTCAAGCTCTTCAGCTTTGATCAGAAGGTGGTTGACCATATGGTCGGTCGGGCCAATGCTTATCGGTGGGTCGATTATAACTATTTGTATGAAGGCGAGATAAAATCCGTCAAAGTTCCCGAAGGAATCAAATGTCTTCTTGAAGTCTGGCAAGACTGCGGCCGGCCGGCCCTGGTTAAATTCGAAGCCCTGATCACCAAGCTCAATAGCGCTTCGTTGCCGCAGGTAGCCCGCTTCTGCCAGGAACTTGGCGTCGGTTTTTACCTCGAAACCTCTGTTTTCACTGGCCGGGCTCTGGAATATTATGACGAACTCGTTCTTGATCTTCAGGGTTATCAAGTTCTTTACGAGAAGCTGGTGGATATCCAGGGACGGGAACCGCTAGAAGCAGCACGTACCGGACCTTGCCCGGTAGAGAAGAACCCGGTGGTCTGGACAAATGGTGATATTGGATTCTGTAGTTGCCGGCCAGCCAATGTGGGCAATGTTCGGTATGCGTCATTGCGAAGACTCTACCGCCAGGCGAAAAGACTTAAGCGCAAGGAAGACCGCAGCCTGACTGAAGATGCCCAAGACAGTCGTTTTTTTCGCCGTTGTCGGGCCCGTAAATTGTACGAAGCGAAACATCGCCTGCCTTGCGACTATTAACGGGTTGGTCTAATTTGTGATCAAAAAATTATCCAGAAAATTGAAAAAATGGATGCGGCGCTTGCGACGCTTGCGGCAGACTATGACCCTGTGCCACCGGCTGGTGCCTTGCTGGCATTGGCGTTATACGCATACGGTCCGGCACAGTTATCGGCTCTGCTGCCGCGCGGGATTTCTGCCGACCGAGGCTTTTCGGCTGGGACTGTTTGCTCCGGATGGCCTTCCCGATCGGGAGACTCAATTCGTCAGCAAGAAAAACTGGCGGCACCTGCAGTTTACCGTTAATCCGCAGGAATGGATTCATCTGACCAGGGATAAAGGTATTTTCTATCGTTTTTGCCTGGCCAACGGTGTTCCTGTGCCCGACTTGTTCGCTATTTTCTTCAAGACGGGTGCCGGTTGGTCCGCTGCCGGCCACCGACTGCAGTGCCGCTCTGACTGGGAAAAATTGCTGAACGAACAGCTTCCAAAGGACTTTATCGCCAAGCCTGCTACCGGCTCTTACAGTGAATCGGTCAATGTGTTTTCACGCAGTGGTAATGGATTCAGAGATTTTGCAGGTCACTTTTATCAAACTCAGGATATTATCGATTGGATGGCGGATAATCCGCGCTACGACTGTTTTGTGCTTCAGGCCCGCCTGCAAAACCACCCCGAACTGGTACGGCTAAGCGCGACGCAAGCGTTGCAGACCGTCAGGGTTATCAGCTTTATCGATGCAACCGGAAACTGCCGTATATTACATGCCCACTTTAAGCCGATCACCGGCCCCCATCTGAGCGATACGTTTTTAGACGGGCTAATCGGCAACGTGGAGGCACCGGTTTCGCTGGCTGACGGTCGGCTGCAATCCGCCAACCGTATCGCCGGAACCGGAGCAGGGGTAATGAATGTGCCGATTCACCCTCTGACCGGTTTAACCTTTGCTGATTTTCAGCTGCCCCTGTGGCAAGAGGCTTGTCAACTGGTTGTAAACACCGCGCCCAAGTTTTTACCCTTAAGAGCGATAGGGTGGGACGTCGCCCTGACTCCCCAGGGTCCGGTTATCCTCGAAGGCAACAATCAATGGGACCCACCAAACCAACACGATTGCATACCGATGCTTGCCCGTCATCTTGAGGCAATTTTATAAATTGTGGTCTTTTTATGCAGGAGGTAAGTCTATGCGCATCGGTTTCTTGCGGCGAAAACTAAAGGATTTCCGCTTTCTTTGTCACAAATCTGCAGCGGTGCCGATCGGTTGGTCGAACAAATTAAAAATGTGGCAAAACGGGTTCTTGAGTGAATCCTATCTTATCCATGATCTCAATAAAAACGATTTCCGGGATTACGTTTCAGATCAGGTCCGTTTTCGATTAGGTATCAGAATCAACGGTTACTATGCTGTCGCACTTTACGACAAATTGTACTTCAACCTGCTTTTGCATAATTTTGCAGACAATCTGCCGAAGACCCATGGGTTACTCAAGGCCGGTCGATTGACGTTTCTGGGTAGCTCCAAAAGCATTGTCTCGCAGGATTTTCCGGAGTTTCTTCATCAACAAGGCCAACTTGTGGTGAAGCCGTTGTGCGGGACGCATGGGCTTGGCGTTCACCTCTTGGAAGAGCGAGAAGGTACAATATCCCTCGATGGAAAACTGCTTACTGAGAACGAACTGCAGTTGCACGCTCAACATTGGCAGGACTACTTGGTAACCAGCTATGTTCGGCAACACTCCTATGCGTCCAAAATCTTTCCTCATAGCACTAACACCGTTCGTCTGTTGACCTTGTGGGACGAGGAAGCTGAGGAGCCCTTTATCGCCCGTGCCGTGCATCGCTTTGGCGTTGCGAAAACAGCCCCGGTCGATAGTTGGACTCGGGGTGGCGTCAGTGCCCTGATCGATCTGGATACGGGAGTTTTGGCCAAGATCGGCCCCAAACCAAAGCTGCAGGCACCCCTTTTAAACGCCTGCCATCCCGAAACCGGTCAACCCATAGAAGGGGTGACCATTCCTCACTGGCCGCAGATTCAAAAGCGTCTGTTGGAGATGGCTGCTGCTTTGCACTTCATCCCCTACATAGGCTGGGACATTATTGTTACCGAGAACGGTTTTCAAGTTATTGAAGCCAACAACGCCCCGGATCTTCTGCTGTTTCAACTGCATGGCCCCTTGCTCACCAACCCTCGTACCCGCCGGTTTTTCCAAAGTCACATCACTCGCTTGACCGGACCGGATGCGGAAAAACGCGAATACAAACTGCCGTTCAAAATATAGGTGATTTTCCCGAATGAAAGCTATTCATAAACTCAGGGCTACGTTGTCGTTGGTCCGGCTGGCGCGCAGGGCC
>CAZKQY010000445.1:0-3848 GCA_964555005.1 uncultured Syntrophotalea sp.
CCCGGCAGCCAGGTTCTGCTCGGCTCAGAATCTGGCCGCCAGCCTGCCCCACTGCCCCGAAGCGCTGGAAAATAGCGTGCGCATTGCCGAAGAGTGCAAGACCGATTGGAGTTTCAACGCTACTATATTCCCCCGCTGTGAAAACCTGGTCGATGAAGAAGCCGCCGCCGAATTGACCAACCGGGCGCACAAAGGAGCCCTGTGGCGTTACGAACTCCTCGACGACAGGGTTGAAAAACGGCTGGCCAAAGAACTGGATCTTATTATTCGCAAAGGCTTCGCCCACTATTTTCTGGTCGTGCAGGAACTGGCTGCTCGTTCGCCGCGCACCTGCGGTCGGGGCAGCGCCGCCGCTTCCCTGGTGGCCTATTGCCTCGGCATAACCCACGTCGACCCGTTGCGCTACAACCTGTTCTTTGAGCGGTTTCTCAACGAGGGGCGACAGGACCCACCCGATATCGATATTGACTTTCCCTGGGACGAGCGGGCAGCCATTCTGGATTTTGCCTTTACCCGTTACGGCCGCCATCGGGCCGCGATGGTCGCCAATCAGGTGGGATTCAAAAGCCGCTCCGCCCTGCGGGAGATCGCTAAGGTTTTCGGGCTGCCCGCGGCTGAGATCAAATCGGTCACTGGCCGTTTGGCCAGTTGCTGGTCGCCGGTCCAGGGCGTTCAAGCACTACAAAAACATCCGCTATTCCAAGGGGAGGACCTGCACGAAGACTGGCAAACCATTGTCGCTCTGGCCAGCCGCCTTGACGGCCAGTTGCGTCACCTGTCCCAACACTGCGGCGGATTAGTGATTGTACCCGACGACATGCGTTATTATGTGCCGGTAGAAACATCAGCCGGTGGCCGGCCCCTTATACAGTGGGAAAAAGACCAGACGGAAGCGGCCGGATTGGTGAAAATCGACATTCTCGGCAACCGCTCTCTGGCAGTCATCCGCGACGCTTTGGCGGCTATTGAGCAACACTACGGCAAGACCATCGACTACCCCCGTTGGCAGCCTTTGACCGACGACAAGACCCGCGCTCTACTCTGCGCCGGCAATACCGTCGGCTGCTTTTACATCGAGTCACCGGCTACTCGCCAACTGCTGCAAAAAATGTGGCGCCAACAGTCGTTGCCCAGCGAAGATGTCCTGTTCGAGCACTTGGTCATGGCCTCGTCGATTATCCGCCCGGCGGCCAATCGTTTCATTCGTGAATTCATCGCCCGCATGCGGGGCAAGGCCTGGCACCATCTGCACCCTGCTTTAACACCCATCCTGGACGAAACTTACGGTCTGGCTGTTTACCAGGAACAGATCACCCAAATCGCCATGGCCTTGGCCGGCTTCTCCGCCAGCGAGGGTGACCAGCTGCGTAAAATCATCAGTAAAAAGGATAAGCAACAGCGGCTGAATGACTTTCAGCAGCGCTTCATTGCCGGGGGTGAGCAGCAGGGCATCGACAGAGCGGTTCTAGTGCAGATTTGGGAACAGATCCTGTCCTTTGCCGGTTATTCCTTCTGCAAGCCTCACTCGGCATCCTATGCCCTGGTCAGCTGCAAATCAGCCTGGCTCAAGGCCAACCACCCGGCCGAATTCATGGCGGCGGTGATCAGCAACGGCGGCGGCTACTATTCTACCCTCGGCTACCTGTCCGAGGCCCGTCGCCTGGGCCTGGTCATTCTGCCTCCCGATATCAACCACAGCAACTACCCCTATCGCGGATGCGGACAAAAACTGCAAGTCGGTCTGCAACAGATCGCCACCCTTACGCGACAAGCGACCGACAGGCTGTTGCAAGAGAGAGAACGCTACGGCCCCTTTGCCGATTTTGCTGACTTTCTGGGGCGTCTGCCACAGCTGGGTGAAAGCGACATCCTCCAGCTGATCAAAGCCGGCTGTTTCGATCAGCTGGAGGGTGCTGATCAACGGCCGCAGTTGATCTGGCAGTTGCTTAACCGGCAACACCTGAGCAAGTCGGACGACTTCTACCTATTTGTCTCACCACCGCCGGTTGTACCCGATTTGCCTCCCTATAAGCGCAGCGTTCTGCGAGCTCAAGAGTTGGAAAGCCTCGCCCTGCCCGTCTCCCATCACCCCCTGGACCTCTGCCGAACAGCCATTGCTAACAGCGGTGCTGTCCCGGCGGTTTCGCTGGATCGTTGGATCGGCCGTAACATTACCCTGGTCGGCTGGTGGGTCACCGGCAAGCCGATTCGCACTCACGAAGGACGGCCCATGGAATTCGCCACCTTTGAGGACCACAGTGCCCTGTTCGACGCCACCCTGTTCCCCGCCATCTACGACCGTTTTTGCCGCCTGCTGGCCCAGCCTCGCCCTTATCTGATCAAGGGTGTGGTCGAGGTTGAATTCGGCGTGGTCTCGCTGAATGTACAATGGCTGGGGTTTTTGCAGGGCTGAGCAGGAAAATTCACAAACACCAGAAAAGCTCGACTCAAACGGATGTTAAAACGGCAACGGCCCGCTATGCAGCGGGCCGCCACTAACTGATATTGGGGAAAAAAGTCGTTTACGGATGAAAACTAATCAGCGTTTGATGATAGCGTCAAACTTACACTTTGCCAAACAAGCACCACATTTGATACACAGATCCTGGTCGATCACATGGCACTCTTTGACTTGGCCGCTGATGCATTCAACGGGACAGACCTTGGCACACAGGGTACAACCAGTGCACTTCTCAGGTAGAATATAAAACTCGAGAAGATCCTTACAAACGCCGGCCGGGCACTTCTTGTCCACCACGTGCGCCAGGTATTCGTCCTTAAAAACCCGCAGTGTCGACAGAATCGGGTTGGGCATAGTCTGACCGAGACCGCACAGGGCGGTGTCCTTGATCTGCCTAGCCAGCGTTTCAAGATGTTCAAGTTCAGCGAGGCTGGACTGGCCGAGGGTGATGCGCTCCAGGATCTCAAACAGGCGCTTGGAACCGATACGGCAAGGGGTGCACTTGCCGCAGCTTTCATCCATGGTGAAGTTAAGGAAAAACTTACATACGTCAACCATGCAGGCATCCTCGTCCATGACGATCATGCCCCCCGATCCCATAATTGACTCGCAAGCCGCCAGGTGCTCGTAGTCGATGGGGACATCGAGGTCCTTATAAGTCAGCACGCCGCCGGAGGGACCACCGGTCTGTACCGCCTTGAACTTTTTGCCGTCAGGGCAGCCTCCACCGATATCGAAAACAATCTCCCGCAGGCTGATGCCCATGGGCACCTCGATCAGACCGACGTTGCAGATTTTACCGACCAGAGAAAAAACCTTGGTACCCTTGGCAGTTTCCGAACCGATACTGCTGTACCAATCGGCCCCCTTGAGGATGATCGCCGGGATGTTAGCCAGGGTCTCAACATTATTAAGAATGGTGGGTTTGTCCCAGTAGCCGGATTGGGCAGGAAACGGTGGCTTGGTATAAGGCTCCCCTCGGTTGCCTTCGATGGATCGGATCAAGGCTGTTTCCTCACCGCAGACAAAAGCGCCGGCACCGTATTTGATATCAATTTCAAAGTCGAACCCTGTACTGAGGATATTCATCCCCTGCAGTCCGTAATCCAGAGCCTGAGCCATGGCAATACGCAGACGTTTAATGGCCAGTGGATACTCGGCCCGAATATATATTGTCCCCTTGCCGGCACCGATAGCGTAACCGGCAATAGCCATGGCTTCAAGAACACTATGGGGGTCCCCTTCCAGGACCGCACGATCCATGTAAGCCCCGGGATCTCCCTCGTCGGCATTACAGATGACGTATTTAACATCGGAGGGATAGCTGGCCGCAAAACTCCACTTAACTCCCGTCGGAAAACCGGCCCCTCCCCGACCCCGCAAACCA
>CAZKQY010000446.1:0-2842 GCA_964555005.1 uncultured Syntrophotalea sp.
CTTCTCGGTGGGCCGTTTTTTCTCTATCTGATCATCCGTGACCGGCGCAAATTCATCTTTTTCTGAATATTTTTCGACAGACAATGCTTGATCGATGCCTGTTAACGCTGGAGGCAGCACTGCCATGAAATCTACCGCCAACAATAACTCTCTGACTGCACAACCCTCTTCTGCGGAAGCGTTCCGCACCAAACTTCAAAAAGTTGAAGAAGAAATCGGCAAAATCATCATCGGCCAAAAGGGTATGATCGAAGCCATCATCTGCACCCTTCTGGCGAAGGGACACATCCTGCTGGAAGGTGTCCCGGGACTGGCCAAAAGCCTCACCGTCATGACCTTTGCGCGCATTATCGGTGGAGAATTCAAGCGTATTCAGTTCACGCCTGACAAGCTGCCCAGCGACATTACCGGCACAACCGTCTTCAATCAGGCCACCGGCACGTTCACCTTCCATCAGGGGCCGGTTTTCTGCAACATCCTACTGGCTGACGAAATCAACCGGGCCGCGCCCAAGGTCCAATCGGCACTACTTGAAGCGATGCAGGAAAAACGGGTCAGCATCGACCGCGACCAATATCAATTGCCCGAGCTGTTCATGGTTCTGGCAACAATGAACCCCGTGGAACAACTCGGCACTTACCCCTTGTCCGAAGCGCAACTTGATCGATTTATCGCCAAAGTCAACCTGACCTACCCCCCCAGGGAGCTTGAAGAACAACTGCTCAGAAAAAAGAGCACAAACTTCGAAGAACTACAAAAGGCCGTGCCTTGCCTGCTTGCACCTGAAGAAGTGGTGACTATGCAGAATCATGTGGCCCATCACGTGACGGTCTCACCGGCGGTCGTTGCCTACATCCTGGAAATTTGTCTACACACTCGCCCAGAGGCAAACGAAGCGTCTCCGGCCATCCGTAACTATATCGCCGTCGGGGTCTCGCCAAGGGCTGGCGAGCATCTTATTGCCTTCTGCAAAGGATTTGCCTTTTTGCGCGGGCGCGACTACGTGGCCTTTGAAGATGTCGACGACTGTGCCACCCAAGTCCTCGGGCACCGTCTGATTCTTAGCGACACCGCCATTCTGGAAGATATCCATGCCGCTGACTTGTTGCGGGACATCCTTCGCTCGGTTGTCCCCTATTCCGGACCACAAACCTGAGGGAGCACCACCCAACCATGAAACCGCCTTATCATTTTACCCTTCAGCTTAAACACCCGCCACGCAGCGCTATGGCCGGTGACTGGGCAGGGCTTGACAAGGGCACCGGTTACGAATTCTGGGGTTTGCGTAAATATCTGCCGGGGGACAGCTGGAGCCGTATCGACTGGAAGGCGTGCGCACGCAGCGGCGAACTGTATGTTCGGGAGTTTCTTAAGGACAGTGCTTACAACCTGCTGCTGATATGCGATGTGAGCCGCTCCATGCACTTTGGCAACAAATTCGGTCTGGCCAAAGACCTGACAGTCTCTCTGGCCCATGCCGCGCTACGCTCCAACAATCCCTGCGGATTGTTACTGTTTGCCGACAAGGTGCTGACCTGGATCCCCCCGAGCGCCGGGCCGCAACAGTTTCATCGCATCGTCAGCGCCTTGCAACAGGCACCGTCCGTCAAAAACCGGCAGACGCAACTAGCGCCGGCACTTGAATTCGTCATGAAACGCCTAGCCTCATGCTTCGGCGTTATCCTTTCCGACTTTCATACGGACCTCAGTAATCTCAAAAGCCTGATGGATGCCGCAGACCATCGGTTTCCCGCCCATGAAATGATCGCGCTGCATGTGTTGGAAGACTCCGAATACCAGTTGACCGATATCGAAGACGGCCTGCTGACACTTCAGGACATGGAATCGGGCCAGCAAATAACCCTGGATCTTTCCCGCAAGCAAGAATTCAATGAGCTTCTGCGCCAGACACGGCTACGCACTGTACGGACACTGGCCAGAGTCGGGATCGATTCGGCGGTCTTGCCGATTAGCGCCACGGATATTCAGGCTCGCGTCAATACTTTATTTGCCCGGCGTCTGGCAACCAGAGTCTGACAGAACACTGTCCATACCAAGGGAAAAACCATGAAAATCCATTTTTATTCCGCCCGCCTTTCAAGACAAAAATGGTCTGACTGTCTGAGCCCTACCTTTTTATTCGTTCAGATGCTGATTTTATTCCTGTTATTTGACCCGCTACCGTTGGCAGCTCAGCCCCTTACCTACCCTCCCGCGATGGTTCAAGAAGAACCCGATGCAACACCGCCGAGGCCCGCAGAAACTCTGGCAATCAAATCGGCTAACCCCGACGCTGAGCGCATTACCTGTTTTAATCACCTATGGTCCGCCTATCAAGAAGACGTCTGGTTTTACGACGAAAACAACCAACGAATCCTTCCCGAACCAGACCTTGATTGGATGGTAGTACGCCTGGCGGACAGCGGCGAACAAACCAACAGCGGCGCGCCGGGCATAATCAACCAGCAATCTCCCGACTTCGACTCTTTCAACGAACAATACAGCGACTATTTCAGTCACTTTCTCCACGACCCTGTTCTTGCCCCCGCCATGGCAGCCTACCGACTACGGCGCGACCTGCCCCAGAAGGTTTTTCAAACCTTGATGACTCAATTACAAGAGGATCGACAGGTTATGTACGCCCACCCGGCCTGGAAAATTGCGGGAGTCCTCTATGTTCCCCTTGAACGCATCGAAGTTATCTGGAAAACCGGAACCGAAATGAACCAGCGGCACACATTGCGACAAGAGATCGGGGCCGTTGAATCTGACGATATCTCACTGCCAAATCGACAAAAAATTACGATCAACCCCTGCCAACTAAGCGTCTGGCAGGCAGCCA
>CAZKQY010000447.1:0-2034 GCA_964555005.1 uncultured Syntrophotalea sp.
GCCTGGGCGACCTGCACATCGATCTGCTGCAGGAAAACGAAGGGCTGTTTGTGCGTTTCACCTGCGATAATGGGGACAAAACCAGCTTTCTTGCAGAACAAGAACCTGAATTAAAATCCATGCTGACTACCCTGCCCCTATGCGGAGCCACCTACGGCAGTGATCAAGGGACCTTAAAAACCAACCTTATCCGACGAATTTTAGGGGATGGGAATGAACTGCTGGATGCGAGGATATAGCGGATGGTAAACAAGAAGTTGCAGAAGGCTGTCGCCCTGTCCTACCAAAAGGAGCAGGGAGCCCCCCTGGTCGTCGCCAGCGGTCAGGGCGCCATGGCTGAAAAAATTCTCAATACGGCCCGCGAAGCAGGGGTTGAAGTGGTTGCCGACCCTGACTTGGTGGAACTGCTGGCCGGCATTCCGCTGGGCATGGAAATTCCCGCCGAACTGTATCAGGCGGTAGCTGAAGTTCTGGCTTTCGTCTATCGGGTCAACAACAAGTACAAAGATAATAGCTGAAGCACCTCATGCCATTTCATCCCAGGGCGACAAACAACTCTCACCGGCCACCATCTTTTGGGAATGCCCCGGCCGAATGTTGCGTTCCATTTTGGGATTAAAAAAACAGTAGCCATTACGGCCCATATCTTTCGCCACATACATGGCCACATCGGCTCTCTTGAGCAACAGATCCGTACTCTCGCCATCCTGCGGATAAAGAGCGATGCCGATACTGGTGGAGATATCTAAGCGGTGCTGATCGATACAGAACGGTTCTGCCATGATCGACAGAATTTTATCGGCCACCCATCGCAAATCCTCTCCCGCCTTCAAACTCGGAATCAGCATGATAAATTCGTCGCCGCCAAAGCGGGCCAGAGTATCGTTCTTCCGAATACAGGAAGCCAGCCGCAAACCAACGGCATGGAGCAATTTATCACCAACGATATGACCATACCGGTCATTCACTTCCTTGAAACGGTCGAGATCAAGAAACAGCAAAGCCGCCAGCCGTCCATCGCGCCGGGCCTGGGCCAAGGCCTGTTCCAAACGGTTCATAAACAGGGATCGATTAGGCAAACCGGTCAAAATATCGTAATAAGCCAGTCTCTCGATGTCCGCCTCAGCTTTTTTGCGCGCCGTTATATCGAGTACCACGCCTTGGTAATGAGTCACCTCACCGGCATCGTTTCTACGAAGCCAAAGACGGTTCACTATCCAAAACTCTTCACCTCTCCAGTTATGAATTCGAAATTCTACTGCCAGGGCACCACCCTTTGTTGAATTACAGTGGTTGGCCACAGCCTCCTGCACCCGTTCCAGATCTTCTTCGTGAACAACCGAAGAAAACAGCAGTCGCCCCTTGCAGAAATCGTCGGAATCAAACCCGAACTGGGAAATGTTCGGTGAAACATACTCCACCGGCCAACCGCTCTGCGCGCCCCATAGAAATGCTACTGCGGGGCTGTTGTTGACAATCCGTTCCAGATCTTCCCGCCGGGACGATATTTCGCGCAACTCCTTTTCAACTTGCATGCGTTCTGAAATTTCCCGGTTTAACTCATCGCGGGAAGCGGTCACATCCTGAATATTAACCACCATATTATTAAAGCTTCTAGAAAGCTGACCAATTTCATCCTGAGCCGCCACATTAAGCTGCAAATCTAGACGCCCCTGGCCAATCTTCTCGAACACCTTCATGGCCTTATTCAACGGTCGCACGATACCTCTTGCGACGTGATAGCCGATGAGAAAACACAATACAAAAACAACCGCTGCCACGCCCCAAATCCAGCCGATCATGCTTGACAGGGCGCTGGCCATGCGCTGGCGGGCAGGATAAAAATCTTCCTCATAGGCCGACGCGACAATAATCCAGTCCCAGGGCGCAAAATAGGCTAAAGCGGCGATCTTGGGACGCAAGTCGGTGTCGCCGGCCCAGATCCACCGCCACCAAATGAACAAGGGCTGGGCTTGCCCATTTTTGCTGTCTTTGGGCGGGAGCAGGGGGTTTCCCCGCACCGGCTTTCCCTTC
>CAZKQY010000448.1:0-2467 GCA_964555005.1 uncultured Syntrophotalea sp.
TATTGTTTGAGGGCAAGTCACCTCAATTTATGCTGCCTCAATAGTTGCTATCCGCCCCCAATCCAAATGTGTGGTTTGAGAGGTGCTGAATAGTTACTAAAGCGCATAGGTTCCCATGGTCAGCGACCGGGTTCTTTCGGCGCCTCGTATATTGGGTATGTCCGGCCCCAGGGTAATGACATGAGGAATGTCCCCTACCCATTCTTTTAACGGTCCTGTGCTCAGATCGACCTTCGGTTTTACAAAGGTAACAACGCACCTTGGCTTTAGCGTCTCTACGGGCGAGGGGGAAAGGTCAAGGCTGTTAAGATCGTTGGCTACCAGTACGTCGGTTCGGGCTCCTATCTTATCTTCAAGCCCTTCAACATACGCTCGGTTGAATCGGACGACCATGTCGCAGGCGTCGATTCTGTCACCATTTTTCCATGAAAGAATCGAAGAAGCATTGCCCACAAAAGCCACGGATTCTACGCCCGCGAACATATCTCTAAAATTGAAAATATCCATTACGACCTTCGTCCTTTTCTTTGGCGAAAGGAGCTGGCTTGATGAAAACATTTTGAAAAACTAGGGGCACTCCCCTGTTTCAGCTAACTCCCCCAAAATCCTCACCATCGCCAAGGTATCCAACCGGCAATACTCCAGCATCGCCTGCCGCAATTCAGCAAGCGCCACCGGATCATCCAGTGCACACATATCCCGATAAGCCTGCATCGCCGCCATGCCGTCGGCAATCTCCAGTCCCGCATAAGAAAGCTCAGGCACCATGGCCGGCAGTACCTGTTTGATCGAATAGGAGCCGCGCATCGGCCAGCGATACACATCGTGCTTTTTGAAGGGCAGCATCAGGTCGCGCACGTTGGCAATCCGCACTTCTATGGCCTCGTCCAAGTCGGGAAATAGTTTGGCCAGTTCGCGTAGCACGCTCTTTTCGAAGGCCTGATTGTAGGTCAGGATGCAGGCCTCGGCTGGGATGGCGGCGAGCAGCTGTTCGATCAGTTCGCGGCGTGGGTCGAAGTTGGGCCGGGCAAGGTATTCGAAGTGTTCCGGTTCGGCGCCTGCTTGCTGTTGGATGTGCAGGGAATACTGAAAGGGGATCTTCTGGTAAGGGCGCACCCCGTCGAAGGGCGGGATCGGCGTGTCGAAGGTTTCAAAGTCGAGATGACAGAGCGGATACCAGAGGCTGTCGAGAAATTCCCCCACCGCTTCGTGGTTGGTGACATCTTTCTGTTCAAGGGTCGCTTCGGCCTGGAAGAGCTGGGCAGGATTGAGCTGCTCCGGCGGCACGTCGGCCAGCCACACGATACCCTGCCGGTAAAGTTCGAACTTGTCGATCCCCCGGCCGCGCAGATCGAAGATGGAGTCTACAGGGATGTGCTGCCAGCAGTAGGGGATGAAATCGCATTCGTAAGGATCGTTGCAGTGGGGGCCGATGTCGATGGCCGGCTTGGTGTCGCCCCGCAGGACGCTGCGCAGCTCGGTGACCACCTCGGGTATGCCCTGCAGGCGGGCCAGCACCTGCTGGCTGATATCCTCGCTGACAAATAGCTGCCCGACCTCTATGTCGCCCTGGCGTACGTATTTATTGTTGATATGGACGAGAAAGGACTTGGAGACGTTCAGGCCGCAACCATTTAACACGTAGTGCTGCACAGCCACATCGTTGAGATTTACGTCTTTGACTCCGGTGCCCATTTTTACCTCGTGGATCTGCCAGCCAGAGCCGTCGCGCACCAGGATGTCGACCTTGACAAAGATGGCGGAGAAGGAAAATGAGGCTTCGTAGAGGACCTTGGCGTCGCTGTCGATGAGTTGTCGAGCGCGGGCCAGCTGCTCAGAGAAGGACAGCCCCTCAAAGGGCACCTCGACGCCGCCGGGGAAAAGCTGCTGGGCGAGGATGCCGATTTCGGTGCCGGCTCTGAAAAGGGCTTGGAGATCGGGTTTTGGCGGGAGTTCAAAATCGGGAGGGTTCTTGGTCAGCCACAGCGCCTTTTGACACTGCAGGCCCTTGAGGATCAGCGATTTGCTGAGACCTGAATTGCTCTTGCGTGAAGCCATCTCGCCACTTCCGATTGCAGGCAGATAATTAAACTCAGTGAATCGGAGGTCATGATGCCATAGCTGTGGGAGATTGGCCACTGATTTTTAAGGTCGTCGGTCCTAGCTGGCAGCCGTCGGCAGTGAACGCCGCACCGGTGTTGCAGTTTCGTTATTGGTTTTCACACCCAACAACACCTCCGGCCCCTGTTGGCATGAGAAGCGGACCAACCGTATTAGCAACTAGCTGTCGGCAGAGGAGGCGCGCAAAGAAACTACAGTCGCTGTGAAGTGGCGCTTTGTTGGTTAGCCTACTCCCCTCGGTGAATGCAATGCCCCACGCAGTGGCAGCCATTTTTTGCCTACTTTTTGTTGATGGCATCGTAAAAACTAAAACTCTTGTAACTAGTTGTAATCATGCAAAAAATAA
>CAZKQY010000449.1:0-2972 GCA_964555005.1 uncultured Syntrophotalea sp.
CGAAATTCGCTGGTGGCCACTTCATAGCCCCAGGTTTTAAATGCTCCCTCGGTGTACTTCATAATGTTGCCCTTGTGTACCAGGGTCAGGGACCGGCGACCTTGCTTCAGGGCGTAACGAATCGCCGCTCGTACCAAACGAATGCTTGCCTGGTACGAGATAGGTTTGATGCCGATGCCGCAATTGTCCGAGAATCGAAGTTGTTTGACGCCCATTTCCTGCTGTAGGAAACGGATTACTTTTTTGGCTGCATCGCTCCCAGCCGGCCATTCAATGCCGGCGTAGATATCTTCAGTATTTTCTCGAAAGATGGCCATGTCCACATCTTGGGGTTTTTTCACTGGTGAAGGAACGCCGGTGAAGTAGCGCACCGGGCGCAGACAGACATAGAGATCAAGACGCTGCCGTAAAGCCACGTTCAGCGAGCGAATGCCGCCACCAATCGGGGTGGTCAGAGGCCCCTTAATGCCCACCAGAAACTCGCCAAAGGCGTTGACCGTTTCCTCCGGCAACCAGCCGAGTTTCATGTTGAAGGCTTTTTCTCCGGCGTAAACTTCCATCCAACTGATTTTACGCTGATTGTCATAGCTTGTTTCGATCGCAGCATCAAAGACCCGAACCGCAGCCCGCCAGATGTCCGGACCGGTACCGTCCCCCTCAATAAAAGGAATGATTGGTCGGTCAGGAACTTGAAGAATCCCTTCTTTAAAGGTGATTTTGTCTCCTGCAGGGATATGTGCATGGATGTAGGTCATGATTGCTCCTTGGCTAATGGTTCAATACAACGTCGGATAGTTTCATTATACATGGGAGCGAAGCGGGCTGGCAGACTGCTGGCAGTTGACAGGTGCTAGCTTAACGATTCACGGGTGTCAGGACAATGTCTAACAGTTCAAAAATATCCAACCGGCCATTAGTGGACCAGTTCATCGAGGGGAAATATCTTCGATTCACGGGCCCGTTGTTGGGCCTCTTGCTGATCCTCGACACTGACTTGACGAGGGATGGTCAGGATCTGTTGCGGGTAGATTCGCCGCGGGTCTTTGATCTGGTCGCGGTTGGCCTGATAGATAAGAGGCCAGAGCAGGGCATCGGCATAGATGTCATTACGGGCGGCAATGGTCCAGAGGGTCTCTCCGCCGCGCACCCTATAGGATTGGGGTTTTGTGGCAACCGGTTTGACTACCTGGGGGATCGCTGCAATCTTTTTTTTGGGTGGCGGCGAACTGGCGGTTTGTCGGGCCGCTGTCTGTTTGGCTGCCTGCTCGGCTGCCCGTTCGGCTGCGCGGAGCAACTGGGCTTCTCGTTCGCGGGCTTTACTTTGTTCGCGCTGGGCCTGCTCCTGGCGGGCTTTTATCAGCGCCTTCTGGGCGTGGGATTCAGCCAGAGGCAGGATTTGCCGTGCCAGATTGTATTTTTTGCGTCGAATTGCCGCCTCACCGTCCTGTAATGCATTGCTGGCTTTTTGGTATTCATCGGTTGCCAGAACCTGAGCTTCTGCCGCGGCCGCCCTGGCTAGCGCGGTTCGGGCGGTCAGCAGCTCCTGTCGTGGGGGGCTGGCGCACCCCCACAGCAAACCTGCGAGCAGCAAAATTGAGCAGAATGCTCTTGCCATCAGTTAACTTTCTTGGACAGAAATGCCCGTTTCTGGCCCCTTAAGGGCCGGTTGTGGGGCGGTTATTGCGAGCGGACCGCGCTACGGATCGAAAGCTCACGCAGCTGTTTGTTGTTGACCTGACCCGGTGCGCCCGAAAGCAGGCAGGTAGCTTTCTGTGTCTTGGGAAAGGCAATAACGTCGCGAATCGAGTCGGAGCCGGTCAGGATCATGGCCAGCCGGTCGAGGCCAAAAGCGATGCCGCCATGGGGCGGAGCCCCGTATTCCAGAGCACTGAGCAGGAAACCGAATTTTTCTTCGGCTTCTTCGGCATCGATGCTCAGCAGGGCGAACATTTTTTTCTGTACCGCTTGGTCGTGGATACGAATGCTGCCGCCGCCGATCTCCGAGCCGTTCAATACCAGGTCATAAGCCTGGGCACGGACACTGCCGGGATCACCGTCGAGAAGCGCCATGTCCTCTTCAACGGGGGCGGTAAAGGGATGGTGGACCGCCACGTGGCGGCGGGCTTCACCGTCCCATTCGAGAAGCGGAAAGTCGGTAATCCAGACGAAGCGGTAGCTGTCTTTACTGGCCAGGCCGAGCTTGTGGCCAAGGTGTCCGCGCAGGCGGCCAAGGGTTTCGTTGGTGATGCGGAAGGAATCGGCCACAAACAGCAGCAGGTCTCCGGCTTCGGCTTGCAGGGCCTGATCGATATGGGCGATTTCCTTATCGGTGAAGAACTTGGCGATGGGCGATTGCCAGCTGCCGTCCTCCTGAACCTTGACATAGGCTAAACCCTTTGCGCCGTAGATCTTGGCGAATTCGGTCAAATCGTCGATCTCCTTGCGGGAGAATCTGGCGCATCCCTTGGCGTTGAGGGCCTTAACGATGCCGCCCTTTTTAACTACTTCGGCAAAGACCTTGAACCCCGAATCCTTGACCAGATTGGACAATTCTACCAGCTCCAGCTCAAAGCGCAGATCGGGGTTGTCGACGCCGAAACGAGCCAGGGCTTCGGTGTAACTGATGCGGGTCATGGGAAGGGCCACCTTTACCCCCAGGGTGGCTTGGAATACCTCGGCAATCATGGTTTCCATGATGCTGATAATCTGGTCGCGGTCGACGAAGCTCAGTTCGCAATCGATCTGGGTAAATTCGGGTTGGCGGTCGGCCCGCAGGTCTTCGTCGCGAAAGCATTTGACGATCTGGTAGTAGCGGTCGAAGCCGGAGACCATCAATAACTGCTTGAACAGCTGCGGTGATTGGGGAAGGGCGAAAAAGGTGCCGGGGGTAACGCGGCTCGGAACCAGGTAGTCGCGGGCTCCTTCCGGAGTGCTTTTGGTCAATACGGGGGTTTCGATTTCGACAAAGCCCG
>CAZKQY010000450.1:0-9214 GCA_964555005.1 uncultured Syntrophotalea sp.
CAGGGATTATGCGGGGCTGTGTATGCCGCCCAGCTTATCTCCGATGAAGAGCAAAAGGCTGAGGTCACTGATCGCTTCGTGGAGGCCGCCGGTTCGCTACTGTGCGGGGAGATTCGCTCGACAAGAAAGCTCTCCTGTACGGCCTGCGTCAAGTTGGCCGCCACCCTGCTCGAAGAGAACCTGCAGCAGATAGTCGCCTAAGTGTTCGCTTGATTTCTAATTTCGGGTGTTGCCAGTAACATAAAAGTTTTCAGTTTGTGAAGGGTTTTTGTCGTTACTGGTAATAAGGTTGGTTTTACCCGACTCTTTTCGTAGGGCATTTTATACTCAGCTCGACTGTAAGGAGTCAGGGTACGTTCTTGAAAAGTCAATCATATGGGCACGGCAGCATAGTTCCCAGTTAACTTTTTAGGAGCGTTCATGTTCCCTTTTCTGTTTCCCCTGTTCAGAACATGAAACGCCCCTGTCTGAAAATCCAGCCAGGGGCGTTCCTATGAATATGAATTATTTCAGAAAGTCCCTGTTTCAAAGTATCGCTATTCACTGAGTTCTTGCCGTCAACCACACGATCTATGTCTATGTCACCTTGCGGTGACCGGTCGACCAAACTTTCGCAGCGATTCGATCATTGAAACACGGCTCAGCTTCAAGTAGCTGCCGCTGCCTGCGAATCGTCCTGATTAACAATGGTCGACTGTACAATGCATCGATATTCGGGCAAAATGAAGGCTCATTGTTGCCAACTCCCTTTGCGGTTAATTCCAGTCTTTACTGAACGAAAGGAATCTCCCCTTCATGCGTACCCTGATCTGCGGCTCTTTTGCTTACGATACCATCATGGTCTTCGGTGACCGCTTCAAAAATCATATCCTTCCCGACCAGGTGCACATTCTCAATGTCTGCTTTCTGGTGCCGGAGATGCGCCGCGAGTTTGGCGGTTGCGCCGGAAATATCGCCTATGGTCTCAATTTGCTCGGTGGCAAGCCCCTGCCTATGGCGACCGTTGGTCAGGATTTTGCGCCTTATCGGGCCTGGATGGAGCGCTGTGGTATCGACCTCAGCTATGTGACCGAGGTGGACAATACCTTTACCGCTCAGGCCTATATCACCACCGATCTGGACGATAACCAGATCACCGCCTTTCATCCCGGCGCCATGGGATTTGCCCATCGAAACGCTATCGAGGCAGTGAAGAATGTGACCTTGGGGATCGTTTCCCCCGATGGCCGCGAAGGCATGATCGAGCACGCTGCTCAGTTTGTTGCTGCCGATATTCCCTTTATCTTCGATCCAGGCCAGGGTTTGCCCATGTTCAATGCCGAAGAGTTATGCTCATTTATCGAGCAGGCCACCTGGGTGACGGTTAACGACTACGAATGGCAATTGCTGCAGGAAAAGACTGGGCTGAGCGTGGCGCAGATTACCGATAGGGTCGAGGCGCTGATTGTCACCCGTGGGGCAAAGGGTTCGGTTATTTACAGCAACGGCGATGAATATCTGATTCCTACCGTGACACCGAAGGAGATCAATGACCCCACCGGCTGTGGTGATGCTTATCGGGCCGGGTTGATCTTTGGTCTTAACCGGGGCCTCGATTGGCCGACAACGGGACGCATTGCATCCCTGATGGGATCCATCAAAATCGAGCACAACGGTACCCAGAATCACCAGTTTACTCTGGAGGAGTTTCGTCAGCGGTATCAGCAGGAGTTTGGCAGCAGCTTTTAGTTTGAGGGCTATAGCCATTACCAGGATTTACCATTAGGTTATAGCTGCCGGCTTAGATTTTTTCTATATTCTCCTGAAGACAAAACGAAGGGGTTTTTCACACCCTGCAGAGGGAAAAACCATGCTGAAAAAGTTTGTGGTGGTTTTAGGCGTTAATCTTGGGGCTTACCTTGGCTGGTGGCTCGGTAGCCGGATTGGTCTGATGACCGGTTATTTCGCTGCGGTTTTTGGGGCTTCCATAGGCCTCTATCTCAGCGGCCAGTACTGCCGCAATTATTTGGATTAATCGGCACCCTGAAGACAGTCCCTTCAGTTTGCCGAAGGAAGACTCAATACCCGAGGAAAACCCTGTATTTTCTTATTTGGGTCGGCATGGCGTTTTGCTGTCTATTGGCAACGATCTGTTGCAAAATCCGAAGCTGAACAAAGGCGCTACTTTCAGTTGCGCTGAATGTGGTTCTTTAGGTCTCGTCGGTCTGTTGCCAGACCGATACATTTAAGGAGAATTCTTTGACTGAAACAGCCAAACAGCGGTTTTCCAACGAGTTGCCATCGGCATTGAAGAATCTGGCGCAACTGACGGCAGAGCTGCAAGGGCGGAAGTTGGTGGTTTTTTTAGATTTTGACGGCACCTTGACGCCCATTGTGCATCGCCCCGAAATGGCCGAGATGTCGTCGGCCATGCGCGGGACGATCGCCCTGTTGGCACGGCATTGCACCCTGGCGATTGTCAGTGGTCGTGATCTGGATGATGTGCGGGCCAAAGTCGGTCTTGACGAGGTTTTTTATGCCGGAAGTCATGGTTTTCAGATTGCCGGTCCGGCTGGATTCGGTCATGAATTGCAGCAGGGCCACCAATTTCTGGCCGCATTGGATACGGCGGAGCAGTCTTTGCTACGGCAACTCTGCCATATTCCCGGGGCCCAGGTCGAACGCAAAAAGTTCGCGGTGGCGATTCATTTTCGGCGGGTCGTCACTGAGCAGGTGGATGCGCTGACCAAGGTGGTCGACGGGGTGCTGGCCGATAGCAAGGGGTTGCGCAAGACGGGGGGCAAGAAGATCTTTGAGCTGCGGCCCGATATAGACTGGGACAAGGGTAAAGCGTTGAACTGGCTGCTGGAGAAACTGCAATTGGATAAGCTCAACAACCCGCCACTCTATATCGGTGATGACTTGACCGACGAGGATGCATTTCGCGAGGTGCAACAGCGGGGCGTCGGTATTCTGGTTCGGGATGAGGTTCGTCTGTCCCTGGCCCGTTACGCCCTGGAGAGTGTGGACGAAGTGCAAATCTTTTTGCAAAGGTTGATAGCGCAGCTTGAGTAAGGAGATTACTGTAATGTGAAAAAGAAACGCCCGGTGTATAGACAACCGGGCGTTTCTTTTTAGTGTATATTGACGAAAGTAATTGCGGCTGCCAAAAGGGCGGCTGCAGCGGGCCCTTGGCCGGAAATAGAAGTTAATTCAAACGGCTTTTTAGTTGGCGCTGTCCTGAATCGCTTCGCCGGCTTTTTCCAAATCCTTGCCTACGCCGGTCATGGTATTGCAGCCACTTAAGGCGAGGCTTATCAGTAATAGCAGCACAGCCCATTTTTTCATGATTTTGCTCCCTATTTTTAGTTTGTAAGGCTTGCCAGCAGGTGGCAGAGTTTTTAAAAAATGTTTTATCCTTGTCGAGGATAGATCAAGAAGCGACTGACATTCAATAGAAAAATGGTCCTTGTCGGGGGTGGTGTCCTTTGATAGGGAGGGTCGCCGGCTATTGGTTCGTTGTTCCGGCCGTGCAGGTCGCGCTGTGATAATTGCGAAGCTGACTGTTAAGAATGTGCTGCACGGCGAGGGGTTTATCTTGTTATCTCGAAAAACCAAAGTATGTCATGGTACAAAGAAGGCATAAAAAAATCTTGTTGATGAAGGATTCCAAACGTGGGATTTGCCATACTATCAGGCGTCTGACAGGCCGAAGGAGTGTCAAATGAAAAAGCTGCTTCTGGTAATTTTCGGAATCATTAGCTTTTGCGGGAGTGCCGCTGCGGAAAGCTCGATGTGGATGGTTCGGCAGGGTGACTTGGTGACCTATCTTGGCGGTACCTGCCATGTATTGCGTCAGGAAGATTATCCCTTGCCGGTCGAATTCGAAAGGGCTTATCGAGCTTCCGAGCGGATCATTTTTGAGGCGGACCCCGGTCAATTGAATGGCTCGCAGATGTTGCAGTTGTTGGCTCGCAAGGCATTCTATTTTGATGGCACCACTCTGGAACTGGTTTTGCGGCCCGATACTTACAGGATGCTGCAGGATCATTGCAAACGTAGCAATTTACAGATGAGCGTTTTTTCTCGGTTAAAACCCACCATGGTGGTTGCGGCATTGCTGGCCATTGAACTGCAACGTCAGGGTATCGATCAGGGTGGAGTCGATCTTTATTTTTATCATCGTGCCATAGCCGAGGGAAAGAGGTTAGCCGCCCTTGAGACCATAGAGCAACAGGTGAATTTCATGTTGAACCTGGCCGAAGGCCGGGAAGACCGTTTTGTAAAACACTCGATTCAGGAATTGGATCGTCTCCAGGAGATTTACGGCGCTCTGGTTTCAGCTTGGCGAACCGGAGACGAAAGGGTTATCTCCACGTTGGTTGAAGGGGATTTAAAGAAGCAGTTTCCGGAGATTTTCCGTACCTTGTTTGCCGAGCGCAATGCGGCCTGGCTGCCTTCTATCGAAAGGTATATTCGTAGCCCCGAAACAGAACTGATCCTGGTTGGGGTCGGTCACTTGGTGGGTGTCGACGGCTTGGTGGCGGAACTGCGGAAACGAGGCTATCGTGTCGAAAAGTTACCCTGAATTTCCGTTTCATTACTTACCGCGCTACTGCACGTTTTGGCGCAAGTTATGTCCTTTAGGTCAGATAGTTCGATATCTTGAATTCTTCCCTTTGGTTGTCAAAAAAACAATTGTTAAAATACTACTATTATTTTAAGATATCGGGATTATTAGATTTATTATGTTGGGTGCAAGGGGGGACGTTGAAGACATCGATTTTTTTGATAATTCTGCTGTTGTTGCCAGCTACGTCTTTTGCCCGGCAGAATGTTCTGATTCTCCATTCCTACCATCGCGGCTACGAATGGACGGATAACGTCAAAGGGGGCATGGAAGAGGTCTTGTCCCGGGAACTACCGGCCGCTGAACTGTTTGTGGAGAACATGGACAGCAAGCGTCAGGCCCCGGCGGCGATTTTCCCCGTCCTGCGCCGGTTTTTGGCGGACAAGTATGCCGACAAGCAGTTCGCTGTCATTCTTACCTCCGATGACAATGCTCTTGATTTTTTGTTGGCCTATGGTCAGGAACTGTTTCCCGGGGTGCCGGTAGTCTTTTGTGGCATCAATAATTTTCAGGATGGGCGTATCGCAGGGCAGAATGCCATGACTGGGGTAACGGAAGACATTGATCTGGAGGGAACCCTTCAAGCCGCCCTGCGGCTCCATCCGCACACGGGTACGGTGGCGGTGGTTGACGATCTATCCACCTCGGGGCGGGCCAATTTGGAGGGTTTGCGAGAGATTATTCCTCGCTTTAAAGATCGGGTTAAGTTTCTTGAACTTGTCGGCCTCAGGGCCGCCGATCTGCAGACCGCGCTGGCCGGTCTTTCTGCCGACAGCCTTATTCTTCGTCTCGCCTTTTTTCGTGATCCCGACGGGCTTTTTTTCACCGTGAAGCAGGGCAATGCCCTGATCGGGGAAAGCTGCCCCTGGCCTATCTACACCGTTTGGGATTTTACCATCCAGGGCGGGGTGGTCGGTGGTCGGGTGGTTAGCGGTCGAAGGCAGGGTGAGGCAGCCGCTGAATTGGCCGTTCGCATTTTGCGCGGCGAAGCGGTTGAAAACATTGCCGTGGTCAGGCAAAGCCCCAATGTCCACATGTTTGATTATCGGGCCCTGCAGCGCTTTGCTATTACTCGAGACAGTTTGCCCGTTGGCAGCGTGATTCTTAACGATCCAGGTCCCGAGATTATGGCACAGCGGCGTCATTTGTGGTTAGCCGTCGTTTTGGCCGGCGCCTTTGCTCTGCTTGCTTTGTTTCTCGGCATCGCCCTTCACCAACGACGTTTGGCGGCTATGGCGGCGCGCAAAAGCGAGGATCGCTTTCGGGCTCTGGTCGAAACGGCCAGTGATTGGATCTGGGAGGTGGATACCGCCGGCCGCTATCGCTACGTCAGTGCCCGGGTTCAGAACCTGCTTGGTTATGCGCCACAGGAGGTGCTGGGCAAGACCTTTTTTGAACTGATGCCTTCGGCAGAGGCCCAGCGCACGGAACAGAGATTTGGTCGCATCGTAGCGAGTCGCCAGCCCTTTTTTCTGCTGGAAAATATCATCCTGCATCGCGATGGCCATGAAGTTGTGCTGGAAACCAGCGGTGTGCCATTTTTTGACGACAAAGGTAATTTGGCTGGTTACCGGGGTATTGATCGGGACATTACTGATCGCAAGAAAGCGGAGCGGGCCCTGCAGGAGAGTGAGGGTAAACTCAGTGCCATGCTGCAAAGTATTGCCGACCCGGTTATTATGCTGGACCCCTCGTTACAGGTCCTTTGGGCCAACGATACCGCCAAAGGTTTGTTCGGCATGAATCTGGTCGGAAAAAGGTGCTTCGAGGTTATTCACGGTCGCACCGTGCCCTGTGACGGGGCTGGGTGCGGTGCCTTGCGCTGTTTTGAGGAGGGAACGTGGCAGGAGGATGAACAGCCCTGGCTTTCCCCCGATGGGAAGCATTGCATCTTTCATTGCACCACTAACGTGGCACTGCGCGACAGTGACGGGCGGATCAGTGCGGTCTTGAGGATCGCTCGGGATATTACCGCCGGTAAGCAGACTCAGGAACAACTTCATCTGGCCAAGTATGCGCTGGACTCGTCTCTGTCCCCGATTATTCTGAGCGATTTGCAGGGCCGGACGACTTACGCTAACCAGGCTTTTCTCGATATCGTGGGGCACGACAGCGAGAAGGAGGTTCTGGGCATTGATGCCTTCGCCGGCATTGTTGATCCGGTCACGGTATCGATCGTGCGTCAGGGCCTGCAAGACAAGGGAGAATGGCGCGGGGAGTTACAGGCCAAAACAAAGGATGGAACGAGGTTTGACTTGGAGCTTCTGTCTAATATCGTTAAAAATTCCGCAGGCGAGCCCTTGGCCAGAATGGGGTCTTTTCTTGATATCTCTGAGAAGAAAAAGGCCGAGGAGGAAATCAGGCGTTTGGCGTATTTTGATGGTTTGACCGGTTTGCCCAACCGGACTCTGCTTATGGAGCATATGATAAAGACTTTTGGTAATGCCGAGCGAGGCGGCACGTCGGTAGCGGTACTGTTGCTGGACCTGGATAACTTCAAACAGGTCAATGACACTTTGGGGCATGCCAAAGGGGATCTGTTGCTGCAGCAGGTTGCTCGGCGACTGGGTTCCGAGCTTCGTAAGGGCGATACCTTGGCTCGCTGGGGTGGCGATGAATTCGTTCTGTTACTGACCGGTATTAAAAATGAAAGTGCGGCAGTGACTGTGGCTTGCAAGGTTACGGGGTTACTTGCCGAGCAAAGCTATGACCTGGAAGGGAGTGAGGTTTTTTCTTCGGTTAGTATCGGCATTGCTCTTTTTCCCCAGAACGGAGCAGATTCGGAGACCCTGTTGAAACAAGCCGATACCGCCATGTATGAAGCCAAAAAAGATGGTAGTAGCGATTATCGTTTTTTCTCGGAACAGATGCATCAAAGAGCCATTGAACGCCGTAACCTGGAGGGTTGTTTACGCAGGGCGATGGGGAAGGGGGAGTTTTTTCTGGTTTATCAACCACAGCTGGATCTGCTGACCGGAGAGACCGTGGGTTTGGAAGCGCTGGTTCGTTGGCAGTCGCCGGGGCGGGGTCTGGTTTCTCCAGCCGAGTTCATCCCCGTGGCGGAGGATATCAGCCTGATTCTACCGTTAGGGGAATGGATTTTGCGAACTGCCTGTAATGAGGCACTGTCTTGGCAGCGGCTAAATCACCGGCCCATAAGGCTTGCGGTTAATTTTTCCGCCAAACAATTCAGACAGCCAGATCTGGTGCAACGGATCGAAATTGTGTTACAGGAGACGGGTTTCGATCCGCAATTGTTGGAGATTGAGCTTACCGAAAGTGTCTTTATGGAAAACATGGAGGCGGCTATCAAGGTTCTGGTCGATCTTAAGGTTCGTGGCATTCAGATCGCCATTGACGATTTTGGTACAGGCTATTCTTCCCTCAGCTATTTAAAGAATTTTCCAATTGATCGGATCAAGATCGCCCAGGAGTTTGTTCGGGATATCCCTGGTGATCCGAACGATATGGCCATCGTTTCGGCAACCATCGCCATGGCCGAAAGTCTCGGTTTGAAATTAATCGCAGAAGGGGTGGAAACCAGGGAGCAGCTGGAGTTCCTGCTGGCGCAGGGCTGCCGGGAGATGCAGGGCTTCTATTTTTCCCGGCCATTGCCGGCAGATCAGGTGGCTGGTTTTTGTGGCCAGCCATAGTTTTCGGATGGCTACTGTTTAGACAGGAGCCAGATGGCGTTCGAACAGGCCGCGAATATTCTCCGTCGCCTGCCGGTAATCGGTCAGCAGAAGCTCGTCGGGCCGGTCTCCTGAGTAGTCGAGGCGACGGGCTAGTTTGGCCAAGTAGTCTTTGTCGCTGGCCAGTTGATGGATTGATTGATCGTGCACCAGACGCAGCTTGTTTTCCAACCGGCGCAGAAACAGATAACCCTCGGTCAGCAGTCGGGTCTCCTGGTCATCGAGATGTTTGGTTTGTTGCAGCGCCTGCAAGGCTTCCAGGGTATTGGGTGAGCGCAGGCTGCAATCGTTGCCACCATGGAGCAATTGCAGGTATTGAACCAGAAATTCTACATCCACCAGGCCTCCTCGGCCGGTTTTGATGTTGTAATGAGTACGGGTTTCCCGGGCCAATTCACTCTCCATGCGTTGTCGCAGGTGGTAAATTTCCTGGCGGGAGTTCTCTGGGAGCGGTTGCTCAAAAACAATTTCTTGCTGAAGTTTGTCGATGCTTTGAGTAAAGGCGGTTGGGCCAACCACTATTCGGGCCTTGATTAATGATTGGCGTTCCCACAGTTGCGCAGACTGCTGATGATAGGCGCGAAAGGCCGGCAGGCTGCTGACCAGGGGACCCTGTTGGCCTGAGGGGCGCAGCCGGGTGTCGATCTGGTAAATGCTGCCTTCGCTGGTAAACAGCGAGAGCACGGAGATGATCCTTTGCGCCAGGCGGGAAAAGTATTCCTGGTTGCTGCGAACTTTAAACAAAGCCGGGTCGCTATCGGCGGCTGCTTGAGTCTGGCCCTGATCCTCATAGAGGAAGATGATGTCCAGGTCCGAATGGTAATTGAGCTCGCGGCCACCGAGTTTGCCCAGGGCGACAATGGCAAAAGCGGCTTCGTGTTCGTTGCCGTTGGTGTCCTGGCAGGTCGGCAGG
>CAZKQY010000451.1:0-2694 GCA_964555005.1 uncultured Syntrophotalea sp.
TTGCTGTTGGTGGCGGGTGTGGTGCCTTCACCGGCGCGCGAGCCGGCTCCTGAGGACGCGGTCAAGGCGGCGATGCTCTATAACTTCGTGCAGTTCGTGCGCTGGCCGGAAGCGGGTGCCTTAACGGTGATGCCGGAGCCGGAGCTGGTGCTCGGTATTCTGGGTCGGGACCCGCTGCAGATGTGGCTGCTCGAGCTGGCGGCGGAGGGCAGTCGCAGCGGTTCGATCAAGACGCTGCGGCTCGACTCTGTGCAGGAACTTGCGGCGCGGAAGCACCAGCTGCAGGTGCTGTATGTCGGGCGCACGGCGCAGCAGGACCTTAAGGCCATTCTGCGGGTCCTTGATGGCGTTCCGGTGCTCACCGTGAGTGACGATGAGCTGTTTGTCAAGCAGGGGGGGATGATGAATTTCGTGCGCCAGAACAGCCGCATCCGCTTTGATATCAACCTGGATGCCGTCGCTGGAGGAAAGCTCAAGATCAGCTCCCGCCTCTATGGGCTGGCACGGCTGATTGTCAAAGATGGCCAGACCAAGGAGGGACGATGAAGAGGCTGCTAGCACTCCTTGATAAGCTGTCGATTCGCAGCAAGCTGACGGTGATCATCACCGGCATCAGCCTGGTGGTACTGCTGAGTCTGTTTGTGGTGTCGGTGCTGGCCCAGCGCGGCATGCTGCGGGATGCTCTCAAAAATGAGGTGCAGATTCTCGCTCAGGATCTGTCGCGCAATTGTTCGGCGGTGTTGGTTTTCGACGACCGACAGGCCGCCGTCGAAACCCTCGGGACCCTGCAGAGTAAGCCCCAGGTCGCCTTTGGTTCTATCGTCACCGTCGATGGCGGGTTGTTCGCCAAGTACCAGAGGGACCCCGACCTGCAACGGTCCGATAACTTGCGCCTCGATCTGTCCGCCGGCAATCAAAGCGGCGCGTTCTTTGTCGGGGATTTTTTAAAGGTCTCACAGCCGATCCTGTTCAACAATGAGCAGATCGGTACCCTGAATATTTGTGCCGGCATCGACCGAATCCGGCAGGTGCTGTTGCGCTACGTCACCCTGGGCCTGATCGGCCTGGCCGGCGCCGCGCTGCTCGCCTGGCTGCTGGCCCTGTGGCTGCAAGGTTTGATTTCCCGGCCCATCGAAAACCTGGCAGCGACGATGCTTGCCGTTTCCTCCGAGCAGGATTACTCCCGACGTGTGGTTATGGAACGCAGCGACGAACTCGGCACCCTGGTAGAGAACTTCAACGAAATGCTCAACCAGATTCAGGTGCGGGATGCGGACCTACAGGAAAAGCAGCAGCGTCTCAACTATCTGGCCTATCACGACGCCCTTACCGGTCTGGCCAACCGCCTTTTGTTCGACGACCGTTTGCAGCACGCGCTGGAGAATGCCCGGCGTTTGGGCAATCGGGTGGCCCTGTTTTTTATCGATCTTGACCGCTTTAAGAATATCAACGATTCCTTGGGCCACAAAACAGGCGATATGGTCCTCAAGGAGGTATCGGCTCGCCTGACTGCGGTAGTACGATCGGGCGATACCCTGGCTCGCCTTGGTGGCGATGAATTTGTAGTCATTTGTGAGCAGGCCGCCGATCGGCAGGGAATCGCCATTTTGGCTACCAAGGTGCAACAAGTACTGAATCAGCCATTGCAGTGCGGTCGCCAAGACCTGTTCGTCTCCGGCAGTATCGGGGTCAGCGTCTTTCCCGATGATGGCGAAAACGTCGAAAGCCTCATGCAATGCGCCGATGTGGCCATGTACCAGGCCAAGGAACTGGGTCGCAATAACTTTCAATTCTTTACTCCGGGGATGACCGAGTTGGCACAGGAAACCTTGAAGATGGAGAGTAAGTTGCGCAAGGCCCTGGATAAGGGGGAATTGCTGCTGTACTACCAGCCGCAAGTCGACATGAGCAGCGGCTGCATCATTGGAATGGAAGCTCTGTTGCGCTGGCAGCATCCGGTCATGGGCCTGGTTTCGCCGGCCAAGTTTATTCCTTTGGCCGAAGAGACCGGGCTGATTATCTCTATCGGCAAATGGGTTCTTCAGCAGGCCTGCAGACAGGCGATGCTCTGGCAGCGGGCCGGTTATCCGGCCTGGACCATGGCGGTGAATATTTCGCCCAAGCAGTTCTGGCAAGCTGATCTCATCGATGCTGTCGAAAAGGCGCTGGAAGAGACGGGCCTCGACCCGACACTGCTGGAGCTGGAGATTACCGAAAGCGCCATCATGCAGGATGCGGAGAAGGCCATCGAAACCATGCACCGGGTTCGTGAGCGGGGTATCAAACTGGCCATCGACGACTTTGGCACCGGTTATTCCTCCCTGAGCTGCCTGCGGCGCTTCCCCTTGTCCAAACTCAAGATCGATCAGTCCTTTACTCGCGATATTCTTACTGAGGAAGACGGCGGCGCCATCGCCGAGGGGATCATGGCCCTGGCCCGCACCCTTAAACTCGACGTTATCGCCGAAGGGGTGGAGGAAGCGGGGCAGATGGAGTTTCTGCTTACAAAGGGTTGTACCGAAGGGCAGGGTTTTTATCTCGGACGTCCCATGCCGCCGGAAGGGCTGGTGGATTATTATCTGCATAAGGCTGCAAATCCCTGATCCACCAGCAAAAAAATAGAAAAACCTCGTTGTCCCAGCAAAGCCGGGAAGATAGAATGCGGTTGCGGACCAACAAACTATCACCAACGAG
>CAZKQY010000452.1:0-1838 GCA_964555005.1 uncultured Syntrophotalea sp.
CAGCCCGCCCCTGGGCTCGCGCCCCGACCAACTTCATCACCGGCCCCATATCGCGCATCGAGGTAGCACCGAGTTCGCCAATGATCTCGTCGACCAATGCCACTAGTTCCCCTTCGCTAAGGGGCTCAGGCAAAAACTCCTGCAGGATTATCAATTCGGCTTCTTCTTTTTCAGCCAGATCCAGGCGCTGATTGTCGCGATAGATCTGGGCCGATTCTTTACGCTGCTTGACCAGGGTGCCAAGAATAGCGATGATCCCCTGATCGTCGAGTTCCTCGCGGATCTCGATCTCACGGTTTTTGATGGCGGAGCGAATCAGCCGAATGGTGCTCAGGCGTTCGCTGGCCTTGGCCTTCATGGCCTCTTTCATCCCATCGGTCAGTCGTTGTTTGAGACTCATCAGCCCGTTAGTCCTCACTAGGTAAGAAAAACACAAAGAGGCGACCGGCAACCCGGTCCCCTCGCAATCGATAAAACATCATAGGCAAACCATCTGCCAGCAGGGCCTTTTAGCGACGGCTAGCCTTTTCGGTCAATCCTGAGACCCCGAAGCGTCGCCGCAATTCAGCATAGATGCGCTGCGGCGGAAGATCGTAATAGCCAAGCAGCACCAGCACATGAAAAAACAGGTCGGCGGTTTCAGAAACCACTTCTTCAGGATCGCCGCCCTTGCCAGCTACAGCCGTTTCCGTCGCTTCTTCACCGATCTTGCCGAGAATCTTGTCGAGCCCCTTGGCAAACAGCGAGGCGACATAGGACTGATCGGCAGGCTGACTGCGCCGTTGCTGCACGATGCGATAGACCTCGTCCAAAATATCTCCCGTAACCGGTGCCTTCTGCAAATCTTGCCAGAGTACCGTAGAAAAACAATTACGGACCTTATCCTGTCCCTCGATGGACAGCAGTATGCAATCACCGGAACAACTCAAACGCGCTTCACGAACCACCTCAACCGCGCCCTCTTGTGGCGCCACCACCGTACCCTTGGAGCGGGAATACCGATGCAGCTCACCGCTGGCTTCGGTTTTGGCTAAGGCTTCGGCGTTAAAATGTGACAACATCAGCACCGCGCCACCGATGGCATCGCGCACCACAACCGGCACCAGTCCGTCCTTATCGAATTGAACCTGATCCACAAGAGCCATAATTTCTCCCCCGGACCGCTACAAACGGGCCGGAACACCCCGCTTGAGCAGATATTCCTTGCACTCGCGGATGGTATATTCACGAAAATGAAAGATGCTCGCCGCCAGTGCGGCACTGGCCCCGCCCTCGGTCAGTCCCTCATAGATATGCTCGAGATTGCCCACCCCACCGGAGGCGATAACCGGAATCTGCACCCGGTCGCTGACCGTACGGGTCAGAGGCAGGTCATAACCGTCCTTGGTGCCATCACAATCCATGCTGGTAAGCATTATCTCTCCGGCGCCGTAGGCCTGCATGCGTTCTGCCCAATCAATGGCATCGATGCCCGTCGGTGTACGACCGCCATGGGTATAAACCTCCCAGCTTTGGGGATCGGAACCAGGCACCCGGCGCGCGTCGATGGCCACCACGATACATTGAGAGCCAAACCGCTCGGCGGCCTCGCGAACAAATTCGGGGCGGTAAACAGCAGCAGTGTTGATGGTGACTTTATCCGCCCCGGCATTAAGCAGATTGCGGATATCGGCGATCTCGCGAATGCCGCCACCCACGGTGAGGGGCATGAATACCCGCTCAGCGGTACGGGACACCACATCGAGAATAATATTACGCTTGTCACTTGAAGCGGTGATATCGAGGAAGGTCAACTCATCAGCGCCCTGGGCGTCGTAGATCTCCGCCGCTTCCACCGG
>CAZKQY010000453.1:0-2035 GCA_964555005.1 uncultured Syntrophotalea sp.
AAACGAAACAGACGGCCGCCGTGCCGACCCACACGGAAATGGCAATCTTTGCCGGGGGCTGTTTCTGGTGCATGGAGCCCCCCTTTGAAAAACAGCCAGGGGTACTATCAGTGACCTCCGGCTATACCGGCGGACAGAAACTCAACCCGACCTACCATGAGGTTTCCACCGGCGGTACCGGCCATACCGAGGCCATCAAAATCATATTTGATCCCGCCCAGATAAGTTATCCACAACTGTTGGACATCCTGTGGATGAACATCGACCCGACGGACGGCAACGGCCAGTTTGTCGACCGTGGCAACCAGTATCGCTCGGCCGTCTTTTACCTGAACGAAGAGCAGCGACTGTTGGCCGAAGCATCGAAACAGGCACTGGGAAAATCGGGGCGTTTCAATCGGCCGATTGTCACTGAGATCGTGGCGGCTTCAACCTTCTATCCAGCCGAGGATTACCACCAGGACTACTACAAGAAAAATCCTCTGCGTTACAAGTTTTACCGCTACAACTCGGGTCGAGATCGCTTTCTGGACCAGGAATGGGGCGAAGAACGAAAAAACGAATAAGATTAACAACGACCTGAATGACATCACGGCCCGTCCCCACGATTGCGGAGACGGGCCGTGATTTTACCTGGTGTGGAGATGGCTAACTTGGCTGCCTTAAATTTAGGCAAAAGGGTAATTCCCTCGAAAAATCAAGGGGCACCACTGACCTCATACAGTCTATGACAAGAGTTTTGCACAGCCTCCGTGGATAGAGCAGGACTAACCTGCCCGGGACTGCAAAAGATTACCCAAGACCTCGTTTACAAACCGGATTCGCCCGGTCCTGCCATTGTGGATAACCTGAGTACCCGGGGGACGCAGAATAACTGCTGGCTGCAACCTCGGCCCGTAGCCGTTGCACCACCTGGCGAACCTGGCCCAGCTCGTTAAACAGCAACGGGACAAATATTATTGATGGCGTCGCAAAAAGTTCGTCCTTAATGTTATGGCGTTTTTTTTGGCTTTCGACATCCTATTCAGCCCTGAAAAAACACCAGGCCTGGTAGAACAAAATTTTTAGCCGACCTATGAGTCTTACGAATACATCGATAATTTACCGCGGTAAAATAATGCATCCAACCTAAAAACCGAGGGTCCCTTGCATTCTCTGCCCCCTTCTGTTAAATAAAAAGCGCTTTAATTATAAATCAATGGAGAAATTAAAATGAGCGCATTCTTTGCCACCCTGGAAGCCGTTCTACAGGAAACCTTTCTCGGCATCAGCCTGAGCCACTTTGCCGGCGCCTTTCTGGTGCTGATCGCGGCACTGATATTGAAACGGGTCTTCGCGCACCTGTTCGTCAAGGTGATCTTTCCCCTGGCAACCCGCACCAAAAGCCGTTATGACGATCTGTTTTTGCAGAGTATCCGCAAACCGGCGGAATTTCTGCTGGTGGTCATCGGCCTGTTCATTGCCGTGCAGATCCTGCAGCTGCCGACGGAACCCGTCGACCTGCAGCGCGGCGCCTACAGTCTGCTCAAGGGTCTGGTCACCTTCGACATCGCCTGGGCCCTTTTCAATATGGTATCACTTCTTGAAGCCTTCCTTTCCGGTTGGGTGAGCAAGACCGAATCGACCCTCGACGACCACCTGCTGCCCTTTATCCGCAAAAGCCTACGGGCCTTCATCATCTTTTTAGCCCTGATTATGACCATTCAGAACCTCGGCTACTCTATCTCCGGCCTCCTCGCCTCCCTCGGTATCGGCGGCCTGGCGGTGGCTTTGGCAGCCAAGGATACCCTGTCCAACGTCTTCGGCTCGATGATGATCATTCTCGACCGGCCCTTCCACATTGGCGACTGGATCAAGGCCGGCGACATGGAGGGCACCGTCGAGGAGATCGGCTTTCGTTCGACCAAGATCCGCACCTTTGCCAGGACCCTGATTACGGTGCCGAACAACATCGTCGCCAACCTGGCGGTGGATAACATCAGCCGCATGCCCCAGCGGCGCATCAAGCTCACCGTGGGGGTCACCTACGAAACCA
>CAZKQY010000454.1:0-5388 GCA_964555005.1 uncultured Syntrophotalea sp.
TCGTTGGTGATAGTTTGTTGGTCCGCAACCGCATTCTATCTTCCCGGCTTTGCTGGGACAACGAGGTTTTTCTATTTTTTTGCTGGTGGATCAGGGGCCGGGATTCTGCCATTCATAACGATGCATGACTACTGGAATAGCCTCCGAACCTTCTCTGGCTTTCAGAGATGCTGCGGACTGAAGAATTTTTTCCATCCGGATCTTCTGCTGAACATCATCTGTCTGCAAAAGGTTTTCACAATCCCGCAAACCACCACCGGAAATAATATAACTGCCCTGCTGCTCTCCCTTGCCACCGACAACAGCTACGTAGCCGCTCTTGCCGATAGCTATGTCCCTGATGCCGCGCTGCAGACTGGTGACGCTCTCCTGTTTCTGCCCCACATAAAGGGCACCGATGACTTTGGTATGTAAAGCATCCCACAGCGGTTGATAGCCCGTCAAATACCAGGAATTCACCACGTAAGCGCGCCCTGTAAAAACCTCTCCATTTAGCAGGGTTTCAATCACCGGGTTAGATGAACCGTCAGGATTACGCCGAGGGATATAGGTACCGATAGCTCTGTTTCCCTTCATATCGGGCACGGTGGTGGCAACCCGCAACATGTCTCCCGCTTCGTTCATCCGTTGAAAAACGGTACAGGTCACGCCCTGCAGATCCGTTACCTCATCAACGATAGCGGTTGGACGTTGAAAATCGGTATTGCGCCCCAGCCAGATTCCTTCATATAAAACCCTTGGCAGCGTCACTTCGATTGTGTCGTTATTGAACTGATTGACAACTTCCCAAGCGACTGGGGCCCCCTCAAAATTCAACTGCCCCTGACGGGTACTGATATCCACAGCCACATTTAACCCGTGCCCCAGCATCTGCTCAAGGGATTCCTGCATAGTCCGACACATCAAATAGACATTCTGAGCCACGTTTTTAATTTCACTGCTCACCAGCAGGTCAACTTCATCGCCAATGTTTTGCTTCAGAATATTTTCCTGATAGACAGCGATGCCGACGATGGAGATGGCTGTCAGCAAGACCAGCAACAGACCCATTCCGGTAATTTTGGTTCTGATTTTCATTTATCAACCTTGTTTACCACATGTTTACCAGATGTATATGTTAGTTTGACTCTTCCCTGACGTGAATTTTTTGAAAAGCCTAAGTTTCGCCGAAGCTGATTCTTGTGCAATTTTACCAATTTCCTAAAAACCCAGTAGGATGAGAATCCTACAGAATGACATCTTGCAAAGGACAAGCCAAGAAAGCTTTAGAAAACAATAGCTTTATTATCTTTAACTTTGGCAGAACCATTGTAATAAAGAAAATTCACAAATCACCTCTACACTTTAATGCCAAAACTCTTAGTACCCTGTACCCCATAAAATGTCGAAATATTGCGCCGAGATTTGGTGGGGCAACAAGGTGTGTCTTAGAATGCATAGCCGTAGCTATTCAGCTCTAGACACAACGCGGTTGACGCGCCAAAGAACTAACAAGATTCGATAGATTATGGGTTACAGGGTACTAAACCTTTCCGGAAAACAATTAGTCGTTGAAACAAAACCGGCTTTTGTCTATAGTGGGGCTGTAAAGAATGCTCTCTGCCCTGCAAGTGAGGTCAGAACGCCCTTGCGGAATACTTTCGACCGGGGGTTTTTTCAGGAGCGCGGTGTGCCAGCCCAAGAATCATTGGGACGCCTGATGCGATTCACAAGAAACCCCACTTATTTAGGACTCGCAAGAGGCCTAAGGACCCACGGCAGGTGTGGAGAGCTGAGATATGAAAGCGTCGTATCGTGCGACGCTTTTCTTTTTTCGGCATCCCTGATTCGTCAATCACAACCAAGCAATGGTAATAAAAACAAATGGATACAAATATTTGTTCTGACATCTATCGCCTTAACGTTGCGGATAAGGAAATCGTCCTGATCGGCACCGCTCATATTTCCCGCGATTCAGTTGATACGGTCCGCCGGGTCATTGCCGAAGAAGCGCCGGACAGCGTCTGCATCGAGCTGGACCAACAGCGCTTTCAAGCCTTGACCGACGCCAAAGGATGGCAGTCGTTGGACCTGGTCAAAGCCATTCGCCAGGGCCAGGGACCCTTTCTGCTGGCCAATCTGGCTTTGACCGCCTTTCAAAAAAGAATGGGTCTGCAGACAGGCGTCAAACCGGGTGCCGAACTGGCGGCCGCCGCTGAGGTGGCCAAAGAACAAGGGGCCGAGATCTGCCTCATCGACCGGGAGATTCGCACCACCCTGCTACGAGCCTGGCGTAAGACCGGACTTTGGAAGAGGCTGCAGGTTTTTGCAGCACTGCTTAGCGGGCTGTTCGAATCGCAGCAACTCGATGAAGAGCAACTGACAACTCTGCGACAAGGCGACACCCTGACGGCCATATTGGATGAAATGGGCGACATGCTGCCATCGATGAAAACCGTTCTGGTCGACGAACGGGATCGCTATATGGCAGAGAACCTGCGCCAGGCCCCCGGCAAGCACCTGGTGGCCGTGGTCGGCGCAGCCCACATCCCCGGCATCCGTCGCTGTCTCGCCGAACCGAGTGACCCCGACTGCATTGCCGAACTGTCCCAAATTCCCCCTAAGGCCGCGCTTTCCAAATTTCTGCCATGGATCATTCCGGCGGTGGTGCTTGGTTTGTTCATTGTCGGCTTCCTGTACGGAGACCGCAGCTACCTGACCGAAGCGGCTATCGCCTGGGTTTTGGCCAACGGACTGCTCTCGGCGGCCGGTGCCGCTCTGGCTCTAGGCCATCCTCTGACCATCCTCACCGCCTTTGTGGCAGCACCCATCACCTCCCTTAACCCCACCATCGGCGCCGGTTTCGTCACCGGATTGGTCCAGGCCATGATCGCCGGTCCGACTATCCGGGACCTGGAAGAGGCCGGCAACGACCTCACTACCGCCAAAGGCTGGTGGAGCAATCGCCTGACCCGGGTCTTGCTGGTTTTTTTCTTTTCCTCCCTCGGGTCCTCCCTCGGCACTCTGGTGGCTTTTTCCTGGCTAAAAAATCTGATCTAAATAGTATTTTTCAAAAAAAACCATCGCCCCAAAGGGCGATGGTTGATAACGGTTCAAACAAAAGTGGGGCATGCCCCAAATTGGGACGCCCCACTATTGGGGCGCGACACACTCTTTTCAATAACCGTTTGTGCTGCTATAAAATTTCAGAAGGGCAAACTACCAGAACGTTGGTTTTACGATTATGACGACGCAGCGCCGTATAGAGTGCCGCATCCCTTTTATAGATATCATTGCGAAATTGCAGTTCCCCTGCCCCATCGACCCAAACGGTACGATAGAGAATATGCACCGGCAACGGTTCATCCAAAAGAACCCGTAAGGTTTCATCTGCGGCCATAGCTTCTTCGATACGCTGGGCATCCCAACCTTTTTGATCCTGCAATAAATATAGAGCCAAATCGAAAGGTCGCATCACCCGAATACACCCGGAGCTGTAGGAACGCTGCTTACGATCGAACAGATAGCGATCCGGCGTATCGTGCAGATAGACATCAAAGTTATTGGGAAACATGAACTTGATCCGCCCTAACGCATTCCAGGGACCGGGCTTCTGGCGCAGCATCCCCGGAAAAGTCGCTACGGTCACCCCCTCCCAATCCACAGCTCCCGGCTCGATGGATTGAACCACCCTGTTGCCTCGCGTAACGATTTCGTAATGATGAGATGCCAGATAATTAAGATCGACTTTGATCAGGGGCAATTTATCTTCTTTTAAAACGGTTAACGGCACATTCCAATAGGGGGCAAAATCGAGGTAGCGCAGTTTTGCCGAAAAGACCGGAGTGCGGCGAACATCTGTGCCCACCACCACCGGCATGACCAGCACCGTTTTACCTTCTTCAACCACTTCCAAACTGAAATCAGCGATATTGACCGCCAGATAGCGTTGGTCCAAATCCCGCGACAACCAGCGCCACCGCTCAAGATTAATCTCGATCTGCCGAATCCGCTCCTCGACCGACAGGTTAAGAGCGGCCAAGGTTTCCGGCCCCAGAGCGCCATCCGCCTGCAAACCGTGACGTACCTGAAAGTGTGTCAAGGCCTCAACCAGCACCTCATCGAATTTAAATCCGGCCAACCGGTTAAAGGCTGCCAGATCACCGGTCTGAATCAAATACTGCTGCAACCAGGGGACCCGCCAATCGACCTGACCAAGCTCTAGCAGCGGCCCCTCCGGCAACTGAGGCCAGCCACCTTCTGCGGCCAACCGCCGATAAATCGCCAGGTACTCGCGAAGCTGCCGATAAGCCGGGTCAACTGGAAGCATCTCCTGCAAGGCTTCCAGCGCCTGACCGGACTCCAGGCTCAGTTGCAGAGTCTCTACCAAATTAACGTTACGAGGTGAGTTGCGCCATTCATCAGAATATACCTTGGCCGCTTCGACCCGCCCTCCGGTCACATCGCCGGCGTAGCGCAAAAAACCATCCGTCAGCAGAATATCCAATCGAGCCAACCGCAAGGGGTCTGCCGGTTGCCCTTGCCCTGAAAAAACCAACAACTGCTCGGCAAAAACACCAATGGCCTTGACATGATATTCCTCCGGTCGCAGCCCCTCCTGTTGCGCCCCTTGTAAAACAGTAAACAAACGCCGTCCCTGCTCACTAAGACCCTGCGAGGAAAGCCAGGCCGCTGCAAAATATCGCTGACGATAAAAGCTGAAGGTTTCGTCAACCAAAGTCAGGCCATAACCACCGACATTGAGAACCGCAGGCTGGCCGGGATCGCCCACGAGCCCGCGAATCCGGCCTGTCAAGGAATCAGCCGACAGCTGGTCCTGCGTTTGCGATGAGGTCGCAGTCACCAGCACCAGCAGCATGGTCAGTAGAAATAAAACATATTTATTCATCATTATGGCCATAGGTGATACATTCACAAAAACTCACAAAAAAGCGGAGTAAAAATTTCGTCCTGCAAGGCCTGGTTTTTTTTCGGACCTAATATGTCGAGGTCCTGAAAAAACGCCGAAACGCCGTTGGGGAGACTTTTTGCGAAGCCCTTATTCATTGTCCCGATAATCGATCGAACAGTCAACCGTCAGCAGAATTTTCCCCTTGGGAGACTGCCGAACTTACCATGAACCTACGGAAAAATCGCCTGATCGACCCATATTCTCAACAATTTTCGCCAAATAGCCCTGCTAGTCCCCCTCTCAAATTCTAGAAAATCTGGCCTCAAACAGCCCGTTTTTCGTTTCGGCCCGTCACATCGGACAGGTTCCTATCAAAGGAGCAAGTTAACAGAGGTGCAACCCCCTGATCCACCAGCAAAAAAATAGAAAAACCTCGTTGTCCCAGCAAAGCCGGGAAGATAGAATGCGGTTGCGGACCAACAAACTATCACCAACGA
>CAZKQY010000455.1:0-3875 GCA_964555005.1 uncultured Syntrophotalea sp.
AAGGGCTTTTTTCCCGCAAGCGTTCCACCATGGCATAGGGCAGGCTGTCGGCTTCAAACCCTATTCTCTGCAACCCAAGCTGATTAACCTGTTCGAGAATACCGTCGAGTTGCACTCGATATTCGCAAATGCTCTGCACATGGACTTCTTGACGAGCCTGCGTCGTGTAGCGAGCATCGGTTAAAAAGGTCGCCCCCTCGCGGGTCACCAACAAAGCACCAGCGCTGCCAGAAAAACCGCTAAGATAGCGCAGATTAGCCCGATCGAGAAACAAAAAACCTTCCAGGTCGGCATCATCCAGCAGTTTATTTACCCTGTGAGCTCTGTCTTGATTCATAATTTTTTTTGCCGGCCATCATCCGGTTAGATGAGCTACCAAACCACGCAGAGCCAATTGATAGCTGGCTATACCGAAACCGCAGATCTGACCTATCGCCACCGGACTAATGTAAGAATGATGACGAAAGGGTTCGCGGGCATGCACATTAGAAAGATGAACCTCCACAGCCGGGATGGCGACCGCCACCAAGGCGTCTCTCAGGGAAACACTGGTATGGGTCAAACCGCCGGGATTGATGAGGATTCCGCCAACACCCTGGTCACGAGCGGCGTGAATCCGATCAATCAGCTCGCCTTCGTGGTTGGATTGAAAGGTATCTATTCCGACCCCCAGTTCCCCCGCCAAAAGGCTCAAGCCCTTGTCGACATCCTGCAGCGTGTCCCTGCCATAGACCTCGGGTTCACGGGTACCAAGCAAATTAAGATTGGGACCGTGCAGTACCAGGATTTGGATATCTGCACCATTCATTGCAACTCTTCCCTCAGCCGAAACAGCTCGCGCGAGAGCAGATAACGCCCTTTGCCATAATTGCCGTTACAAGCCATGGTCAGAATAACAAAATAATCCTCGTTCAAAGCGCGTATAAGCACCTGAAAACGCTCCGTACGCACCGTTACTTCCTCGATCTCGCCGGTATTGAGAATGGCCAGAGTCTCTTTCATTTCCTTCAGGACATGGGCATACTCGACAGCAATGGGGCTGAGATCACCGTCCTCAAAAGGCCGATCGTATTGAGCTACCGCCAGACCATCATAGCCCATGAGCACGGCACTATAGCCATCGGATTCTTCAACGATGTTCTGCAAAATGTTTTTGAACATATACCCTCCGTAGGCTTGCAGCAGTCAACCAACGCTGCAAAGTAGCCAGCGGTTCGGCTTGGGCGGCGGGTGCGTCAAAAGACTCCCGTGCCTCAATAATCTCAGACTGTGAATTAGAAGCCAGACGCCCTTCCAGCTCAGCGAGTTTGGCGCGTACCTGACCGTTATCCGGATCCGCCTGCAAAATATCTCTATAGACCTGGCAGGCCTGAGGCAACAAACCCTGTTGAACAAAAAGTTCCGCAATTGTAGTGGTAGAAATAGGCGCTTCGGCAGGCTGTGTTTGCTCAGCCTGAGAATCGGCTGCATCTGCGCTAACGGATTCTTCGGCAACAGCGGACAGGTGATTCAGCATATGCTGAATCGAACTATTACCCGGATGAATTTGTTCGGCCCTCTCCAACACCTGACGGGCCACGTCGTCCTGCCCCTTCTGGCAATAGATGGCCGCCAACCCCTTAAAGGCAGCAATGCTTTCACCATCCAAGATCAAGGCCTGGTTGAAACAACCAAGGGCCTCTCCGGTTTCCCCGCGAGCCATCAATATCTGGCCAAGCACCACATGACCGGGACTGAACCAGGGAAGCCCCTGAACCCCTTTACGTGCTATCTCCAAGGCTTCGTCAAGCATACTAAGCTGGCGATAGGCATCACCAAGGGTTACAAAAACAGTGGAATGGGGATCTTTGGCCAGAATCTTGACATAGCCGGAAATCTTGTTCAGTAGCGCAGCGTCCGAATTATTCGCCATAGCATCATCCTCGGGATATGCCAGCCTTCAGCGTTTCAGTCAGCAGAAGATCGAGCTGGGGAACTTCTTGAATAAGACAATCACCTATGCCTCGGTTGAGCACCAGACGCAACACCCCCTCTTTGACCTTTTTATCCCGTTGCATCGCTTTAATATAATCGGCAACAGAATAATCGGGGGGATCGACAGGCAAGTTGAAAGAAACAAGTAACTCCCTGATGGCAGCTACATCCTGCGGACTACAAAGATCGAGTCGGCGGGAAAGATCAGCGGCGACGACCATGCCGATGGCAACGGCTTCACCATGCCGGTAAGTTCCATATCCGGCAAGAGCCTCTACCGCATGGCCAAAGGTATGTCCAAAATTAAGAATAGCCCTGAAAGAGCTCTCTTTTTCGTCAATTTCTACAACATTCGCCTTGATTTGGCAAGATTTCTTTACCATACGTATCAGCGCTTCAAAGTCCTGCCGACGTAACGCTTCTCGCTGTTCGACCAAATCATGAAAGAAATCCTGGTCGCAAATCACCCCATACTTGACGACTTCGGCCATGCCTGCAGCAAATTCCCTGGTTGGCAGGGTTACCAAGGTGGCCACGTCGATATGCACGTGGCGAGGCTGATAAAAAGCACCGATAAGGTTTTTCCCCAGAGGATGATTAACGGCCGTCTTACCCCCCACCGAACTGTCCACCTGGGCCAACAAAGTCGTCGGTACCTGGGCAAAAGCAATGCCGCGCAGGTAAATCGCCGCAGCAAACCCGACCATATCACCGATCACGCCGCCCCCTAAGGCCAGCAACCCGGATGAGCGGTCGAAACCCTGCTCAATCAAGGCATCGAATATTTTTTGCAGAGTTACAAAATTCTTATGCTCTTCGCCATCAGGAATCACAATGGTCGAAACAAAAAACCCTGCTTCGGCAAGAACTTGCAACACAATCTCGCCATAGTAGCCGGCGATGGTCGGACTGGTAACAATGGCCACCTGGCGGGGAAAGTCCACCGCCAAAAGAGCCTCGCCAAGGCGGTCAAGTACACCATGGCCTATCCAGATGGGATAAGCCCGATCTTCCAGCCCAACCGTCAAATATTCTAGCATACTTGCCATCAATACTTCGCCTTCGTTAAAATTTCTTGGGCCACTTCATCGACCTTTCTGCCATCGGTATCAACGATAAGATCGGCCTGCTCGTAAAGGGGAATGCGCTGCTGCCAAAGACTTTTGACATCAGCTTCAGTCCTCTCAGCGGTCGCCAGCGGGCGATCAATCGAACCGGCCAGCCGAGCACAAAGAGTTTGCCAATTGGCCCGGAGGTAAATAACCGGGCCCAGACGTCGCATAAATTGCCAGTTTTCCTGATGACCGACAATTCCGCCGCCCGTTGCCAGAATAATCGGGCAAGCAACACTCAGGGAACGCAGAGCTTCGGTTTCATAGCGACGGAAGGCGGCCTCACCCTGGTCGGCAAAGATAGCCGGAATAGTGCCTCCCTGCTGTTGCACAATCAAGGCATCGAGATCGACCAGCGGCCAACCTGAAAGATTCGCCAGAGAGCGACCGACGGTGCTCTTGCCGGCACCCATAAAACCAATCAGAACAATGGATTTTTTAGAAGTCGCGGACATATTGCTGATAAGCATCCAGGTTTTGGCGGATTTCTTCCATAGCATCGCCACCAAATTTCTGTAACATCGCCGAGGCCACCTCAATAGCCACCACCGCTTCAGCCACCACGGCCGCAGCCGGTACAGCACATACATCAGAGCGTTCGACCACCGCAGCAAAAGGCTCTTTGGTTATAAGGTCGATGGTCTGCAAGGGCTGATAGAGTGTTGGTATCGGCTTCATCGCGCCGCGCACCACCAGGGGTTCTCCATTGGTCATGCCCCCTTCAAGGCCGCCGGCACGATTGGTTCTCCTGCGGGTCTGCTCGTCATGCCGGATAATTTCATCATGAAC
>CAZKQY010000456.1:0-7397 GCA_964555005.1 uncultured Syntrophotalea sp.
GATGATGTGGCGATCAGCGAGAGGAAGTCGGCGTTTGGTCATCCGCTCAAAGACTCTAAAATTGCCTCCGGTCTCGCTGGAACCACCCATTCTTTTCAGGAAGGCATGGGGTAGGTGAGTTTTCGGCTTTCCTTTCAGAATTTGGACTGAAACCCCCTGTTGGCTGGAAGCCCGTTTCAAGGTCTGAACCCCTTTTCGGGTCTGCTTCGTCCGGCCACTTGTGGCCGTCAAGCCGAAAGAGCTCAAGCTGATTGGCCGGCTTTTGGCCTCAATGATAGACTCCAACTTGCCTTCGGTAGCCTTACTGACCTGCTTCAGCCGACCTTTCAGAGACTGTTTAGTCATATTCCAGGTCTTGCGGATCTCGGTGTCCGCAGCGGTGCGGGCCTTTTTGGCCGCCTCATTGATCGCGTCCTTGGCGGCCCGATCCACGTTCTTGGGATCGAACCACTTCCGGGCGCCCTCCAGCCCTTTAATTTCAATATCAACCATTGAGGTATTCCTTTCAGTGCGGAAGGGGGTGGGGCGCCTGATCTGCCGGTCGCCGCCTAATTGTGATCCTGTCTCCCCCGGTTTCAAGGATGATCTCGGCTATATCGTGTTCAACCACTGCCCTTAGCAGCGCTTTAATGTCTTTAATCTCGGCCATATTATCCTTCTTTTTGGTATAGGAAAAAGCGCCCCGGCCCGGGCCCAGTTTTCCCGGGCCGGGACTAAGCTGAGAAGAGCCACCATTCCCAGTATTACTTTTTACTGGCCGGCAGACTTAACAGCTTTGCAGCCGATGGCGCAGCAGTCGAAGTCAGTCCGAACTTTGTATTGGACCTCGTCCCTGTTGAAGACGGCTCGGGACTCGACATAGGGTTCGAGGTTGTCTTCTTTACCCAACGCCAGAATCAGGAACACCGGCCACAAGGTTGGATCAGGCAGGAGATACCAGGAGGCGGCGGAATAGCCTGGAATGACCGGCGATTCCAGCAGAGGTTCAACCACGGGGATAATGCCGATTTTCTTGAATAGGTTCGGAACGGCAGAGTTGTTTTGACCTGGAATGCTATCCGAGAAACAAAGTTCGTGAGCTGTGATTTCCAGACTCGGCGGGACAAGCAAAAACTTTGGCTCTACCGCCAGCGGGTTGCCGGCATCATCAGTCAGCATGCGCAGGGTTTTCACCGCAAGGGCCAGGCTGTTCCGGCTCAACGCGGAGTCTGCACCTGTCAACAAGTTGCCTCGATCAGCATGAAAAACCGCAAGACCATCCGAAAGAGCTGGATTGGCCAACAGGCGTTTGTATGCGAGTCGGTTTTGCGTCATCTTCGCTGTCTGGCCAAGAACGCGGCCGGTATCTTTGAAAACACGTAGATGCTCGTTATTGATCAGGGCTTGGCGTGTGATGCCCAAAATGCCCCCAAACTGGCGAATTTTTGCTGGCTCCGCCCCAGCCTTTACTTTAAGGAGCGTATACTCGCCGTCCTCGAGGACCTCAGGCAGGTCCGAAGGTGGCGAGATGCGGTCTATATAGGTAGTCAGGAAATTGGAAGCGGCCCCTTTCGCTGTCCAGATAGCGAAGGTGCCAGGGGCGTACTGATAGGACTGCTGGAGGGTTTTGTTGACGAGATCTGCCGTTACATTGGCGAAATCACTGGAAGTCAAAGCACGAGCGAACAGTTCTCTTTTGTCTGCGGGGGGGCTTATACCAGCCTCCTGCAGGAAGGACCTAGCGAGATCCGCGAAACCCATATCAGCCAGATCGCCATGGCGTAGGGCCTCGCTCGATTCGGCTTCGTTCGGCAGACCCATGAGGGCCGACTGAAATTCTACAGCAGCCCAGGCGCGGGTCCCTCGTTGTGTGGCTCTTTCTCGCATAATTGTTACTCCTTTCAGATGGTTGTCGGGGGGAATGCCCCTATGGTTGATAAAGTTGCCGGCCACGGCTTGCCAGAACAAACATGCCTGCCGGCTCTCACGGTTATTCGGGATGCACACCCGCAGCACTCATGAGTTGCCGCAGCGCTTTAATGGGCCCCGCAGCCCTGTAGGCAGCGCCGGGCCTTTTGTTTTCGAAATCAGTTAATCTCGCGCTGTCGTGCCCAGTCAAAAACTTCACTAGCAAGCCAGGCGGTTTGTCCGGGAGATACTCGGCGCCGTTTTGGAAAGTCGCCCTCGGCCTCCAAACGAAGTGCCGTGCTTCTTGAAATACCTACGGTGGATTTTATGGCGGACGGTTTGATGAAATAGTCCGCTTGTGGATTGGATCTGTTTTGAACCATGAAAGTCTCCTTCTCTCGGACAATGCTAGCGACTCTCACGAGTGGTCACATCGCTTGGGGGTGACTCGTCCCTCTGGAGCGCCAGGCCTTTTTGTCATTCAATTTTCTCCCGTGAGCGCCTCCAGCTATCGACTTCTGAGCGGAGCCAGCCGACAGAGCCGCCGCATGGTGTTAATTTTCGTCGGGACGGGAAATGATTGTTCCGCTCAAGTCGATCAATGGTTGATGGGCTCAAGCCCGTTGCCTTTTTTAGATCCCGCCGCCGAATAAATCCTTCATCTATGGTTTTGTTTGCCTCGCCCCGCATAGCGCCTCCTATGTTTGATAATGCTTGCGTAGGAATGACCATACCCGAAGGGAAATAAAAAAAGGTCGTAAGGAAAACTACTATTCCTTACGACCTTTTTCATTATTCGTGAATCCCAGGGAGAGGGCCTTTAACCCAAAATGTTTTTCACTTCCCCCAGGAGACCCTTTTTCTTTAAAGCCTTATCCATTTCGTTGCCTGTATCAAAATCGATAAATTCTCGATACTTTTCGGCTATCATTTTGATAGTTTCCTCTTTACCCATCCATTTTTCAAAAGAATAGAAAAAACCACAAACATCTTGGTAGTGGGATTTGTTCTTTGACTTTTTATCCCTTATCGTAGAGAAGGCCAAGCCATGTTTATTCCCACAGATTTCATATGCTCCCGTTCCATTTTTAATTTCTAGTCGTATGCCCAGATAACTTCCAAGGAAAGCAAGATCAAAAAGTATTTTTCCGTCTTTATCTGTTTCGTATCTATTTTCGAATACATCATTTCCCTTGCCTGATTTTTTAAATCCTAGAAGTACTTCAAGTTTTTTTTGCCCATGTGACCTTTTATATTTCTTCAAAGCCTCTTCGATCCACTTTAGAATATAAATGGGCGGATAAACTCCTTGATTCATGGCTAATAAAAAAGCTTCCATTGCATAGAGAGGGCCTAAACCATCCTCTTCAAGAAAACGTTCAGTCCTCCACTTGATTCCCATAAATTCTATCATCGCATCAATGGCAGACTGCTGGTCTATGATCGCGTCAATGGCAGGCTGCTGACCAGTCGTAAGGATGCCGAGTTCTGCTTCAGCAACTGCTGGGTACCTCCTTTTTACAATATCAAAGGCTTCACCAACCTGGGGTGGCTCTATCTCCCCTATAACCTTGTCGCTGGTTGGTTGGTCTGGTAAATGCTCCACAAAAAGGAAACTACGTTTTTTTTGTTTGGGATGTCTACCCATATCGCGCACCCTTCCAGCACCCCCTTCAAAGAAACTGCCCCGCCAGGCCGGTTGAAGGGTTGTCCGGCTTTTCTCGGCGTCCCGATAGGCGGGGCAAGAGATGTTCGTTTATCTCAGCCTTTTCTTTTCGGCCTCTGCCATCGTGAGGCAGCGGGCGCAGGTTACTCGTTCCTTTTTTGTAGTCCCTCGATAGTCGGCCCTGGCTCTGGTGCTGCCGATAATGCCGATCATGCAGGCTGGAAGAACGTGGCTTTCCGGGTGCAAGGCGGCGTTGAAGTGAATTTTTTTAGCCATTTGTGCCCCCTTTCTGGGGGACTCGCGACAAAATATCTTTGGTTGTTTGAACTGCCTTGATCAGGCGCTCTTGATCAGATGACGGCACTTGACGGAAAATCTCCAGAAGCCTGGTTTCAGCGGTTTCGGCAAGCAACTCGGCCATGTAGGACTCATCCCCGAAAAGGGCAGATCTCAAAACATGGGCAGATGTGCAGGCATCTTTGATAAGAAGGCCGAGTCCCTCAAATCCAGCTCGATCTAGCAATATCCTGTCAAAGGCCTTCATTCCCTCTTTGGGGTTTGGATGATTGAAAAAAAGGTTTTCAACCAGAGTCAATCTTTGAATGATCTGGTCAACCTCCATTTCAATCTCGTTGCCGTTGCAGGTCCTGAAAGAATGGACCTTCAGATAGTTGTTCTCCTCGAGCCATTTTTCCTTGTCCGCCTCTTCAATCTTTGGCGCCGGCCCCTCTTTAGGCATAATCCCCGCTTCGCTAAAGCTGAAATAATTGTCAGAGCCGACGATGATATGATCATGCAGACCAACCCCCATGATCTCGCTCGCCTGCTTGAGTCGGGCGGTAATGGCTTTGTCCTCTTTGCTGGGGGCAGGGTCGCTGCTGGGATGGTTATGCACACAGATGACAGCGGCGCTGCCATTGAGCACAGCCCCTTTGAACACCTCGCGAGGATGGACAATGGAGGCAGAAGCGCTGCCGGTAGAAATCAACTCTTTGGCAAGAAGGCGGTTGTTGGCGCTTAAGTGCAGGACGTAGAAGTGTTCCCGGTCGGCTTGCTGCAGTTCGGGAAAATACTTGAACACGTCTGTCGCATTGGTGAAAGCCGGGGCGCTGTCGCTAAGCGGGCCGGTCATGCTCACCTTGAGCAGGGGCAGGCCTGGGGAATCGTCGGGGGGTGTTTTGGCGGTGGGTTTGGCTCTCTTGGCTTTTTGCGGCTGGTTTGTTACTCTCTTCTCTGCCATGGTCTTAACCTCCTGTGTAGGTAAGGGCTGTGGTAGGGCCGGGCGAAGTGTTACAGCACTTTCCCGGGCCGCTTTATTAGGCGCCAGCTGATTTCACTAACCGGCTTCGATCCTTTTCCTTCATGCGGTCGGCCCTGGTCAGAATTCGCAGCAAACCGGCGGGGTCGTTGTCCGCCGCGTTCAGTAGGACCAGGGCGGGACCGTGGGGCTTGCGGTCGCCGCGCTCCCAGTGGCGCAGGGTGGCCACGCTGATTCCGAAAGTGGCGGCAAACAGGTTCTGTGTCAGGCCGGTCTTCCGGCGGACGTCCTTCACGTTGACTTCCCGTGGCGTAAAAACACGAACCGGGCTTTTTTCCCCCCTGCTGTGAGCAATAGCCTCTTCCATGCCTTGCTTGATACTCTCGAAAATCTTGCTCATATCCTCTCCTAAATCCCGTTGGCTTCTTTCAGCTGATCGACCAGGTGCCGCAATTGCTTTTTCTCCCCTTGCGTAAGGTTCTCTTTTTCGCCCTTGCCGTAAATGGTCAGCAAGTAAAGGGGCATTCGTGAGCTGTGATAATAGTAAATAACCCTGGCGCCGCCGCTCTTGCCTCGACCTTCTCTAGCCCAGCGCAGTTTCCGAATACCGCCGGTTTCCTCGATCAGGTCCCCGGCTTCCGGATGTTCTGCCAGATAGATAATAAGGGCTACCCGCTCGCCGTCCTTGAGAAGTTTTTTGCACCGGCCGACGAAGGAGCCGGTTTCGGCAATTGTGATCAAAATGCCCTCCTAAAAAGTAATCCAATGGATTATTTATGTCAACTAGATTTTACCCCCTGCGGATCAGCCTTGGCGAAGCTCAATTATTTTCTCTTCCTTTTTGCCATGAATGATCCGGTCAAGCTTTCTAGCCCAAGACTCAAGAGCTTGCATTTTCTCTTGATCGTAGGCATGCCGGTTGTAAATTGCGGTAACGCTTCGATCAACATGGTTAAGGATCTTGCCGATAAGTTCCCCGGATGTTCCCAGTTCACCAAGATGGGTGGCGGCTGTGCGACGCAGGTCATGGGGAGTAAAGGGCACCATATCCAGATCTCGTTTACCAGTCTCCGGGTCGGGCTTCAGGGCCCGGCGCAAGGCGTGGGCGAGGGCGTTTATATGGATAGGTTTGACAGTCTCTAGTTTTTTCCCGCGAGGGGAGGGAAAAAGATAGCCCTGTCCGCGCTCCTGGAAAAGGGATCTTGCCAGGGGGGTCAAATAAACTCGATGTGCCCGTTTATTCTTGGATCGTTCGGCGGGGACGGTCCACCAGCAGCCTTCAAACTCCGAAGAGTGGGCTCCGATCACTTCGCCGGGACGCTGTGCGGTAACCAGAATCAATTTCAGGGCTCTACGCAGACCTTCGGATATTCCGCATGCATCAATGGCATTCCAAAAAATCCGAACCTCGTCCGCCGAAAGAAAACGGTCTTTTCTGTTGCTCGGGGCCAAAGGCTTTACCTGCGCACATGGGGTGGCCTCCAGAATATCCCGTTCGATAGCAAAGTTGAACATTCGCCGGACGATCTTGAATATTTGGGTGCTCTGGTTCGGTGCTCCTCGCTTTCGGTCCTCGGTTTCGCCGTGAAAGATGGACTCCATCAGTAGAATCACATCTCGTTTTTTAATATCCTTGGCCTTGCGAGCCCCCCAGGCTGGAATAACATCTTTCTCCAGGTTGCGTTTGTATTCCTGCCAGGAGCGGTTGCCTTTGGCCTTCAATCCCTTTTCGATAAACTCTTTTACCAGTTGGGCAATTGTCGGTTCCCTTCGGGCCTGTTCTTTGGTTGCCTGATCCATTGCGCCGGGATCAAACCCTTTGTCCAGAATCTTGGCCGCTTCGGCATGGGCTGCATGTGCTTCCGCCAGCGTCATGGCGGGATACTGGCCCAAGGTTGCACGGCGAGACTTGCCGTCAAAGCGATAGAGATAGATCCAAGCCTTTCGGCCTGCCGGCGAAACCCTCAGACCGAAGCCCGAATAACCGGTTTCCCAAACTTCAAAACGGCTTGAACGAGGCTTAATAGCCTGGATTGAGCGGTCGGTAAACTTCATTTTATGACCTACCTCCCTTTAAGCGGTTGCCCTGAAAGGCCTTTTTTGGGGTAGCATACGGGTAGCAAATTTGCTTTTTGGGTAGCATTTGGGTAGCATTTTTTATGAAATAAGTTGAAACAGGTTGAATAGATTTAAACAGCAAACAGAAGTAAAGTCAAGCACTTATGAGGCGGCGAAAGACAGGTTGAAACAGATAGAAACAGCCAAAAATAATAACTCCTAAGCGGTAGGCCATGCGTTCGAATCGCATCGGGGCCACCAATAATTAACGCCGTAACTCATTGTAGTTGCGGCGTTTTTATTTATCTGAAAAAATTTCACCACAGTGAGTACTGAAAGTTTTCGCAAAGCTAGAGGTTATGCAAGACGTCTGTATTTTCAGCTATTTGTGGAGTTATGTGATTTATGTGGGATTTCATGCTCGTTATGATTTGATGGGTTTGCAAAAACCTGCAAACGATGTAACATCTCGAAATAATTGAATATTACCGTATTTTTCGCTTTGCTCCGTGCGTGACTTGTGGCAAG